>CAYGYB010000018.1:0-11477 GCA_964354015.1 uncultured Candidatus Bathyarchaeia archaeon | reverse complement strand
AAGGTTGTCAGGCAAAGGGGCAGCCATATTGTGCTTAAAGGTTTTTATAAGGAAAAGAAGCGAACTGTTGTTGTTCCTAAACATAAAGAAATAGCAATTGGCACTCTCAGGGGCATTTTGTTTCAAGCGGGAATTACAGTTGATGAGTTCTTCGCGATAGTTGAGAAACGTTAAACTTTTATCTCTATAACCATGGTAGCAACTGGTTCACCGGTAATTGCTATTTCCTTCTCCCATTCTTCTGCGTTCTCGAACCAAAGTTCAAATGCTTCTTGGAAATTCTTTAAGGCTTCGTCAACACCCTTGCCTTGGCTCGCCACACCCGTCACAGGGTCCATTGCAACATACCAGTCGTCTTCCTTGTGTATTGTAACACCGATCCTCAACATCAGCACCTAACAATTATAAGTGGACTCGAATCTTATTAACTTTCACGCCGCCCAGAAGGGCGTTTTCTTCTGCATCAGCGCCACGTATTCTCTCAGCACTTCTTGTTCTTCTGCAGTCAGCTTATCCAAGTAAGTTGCCTGCAGAGCCTTTGCGTCGGGTTCAGGCACTTTCACGTAAAGAACGTCTTTCTCGAAGATGTGCCTTCCAACTGTGGGTTTGTCCATTGACACTGCCACCTGCATGTCTTGCTTAGCTTCGGACAGGGCTTTGCCGCGGTCTTGGATTTGCTGCACTTCGCCCACATCTTCGCCGTTTTCTTTCCTTATCAGAGCGCATTTAGGTTTAAGTTGTCCGCCAAGGACTTCAACGCCGAAAATTGCTGGTTTTGCTCTTCGAAAGATGTAGCCTTCCATGATGCGGATTTTGCCGGGCTTAACGAGTTTTTCGAATTCCTGCTCAATTTTAGCTTCACGTTTAGATCTAAGCCACTCCAAGTACTTATCTATCAAATTGTAGATTATCGGTTCCCTAAAAATCTGAACATCACTGTTTGCTGCTTCTTGTTCAGCGTCAGGTAAAGTTTTTACTCCGAAAGCTAAAATAACCCCGGAAAGCGGTTCGCGCGCCTTTACTACTGAGGCTTCTATCACGTCGCGTTTGGAAACGTCACCCACGTCTGCGATTCTAATCTGCACGTTGTTCCGCTTCAGTATTTCCGCGATAGCTTCTAGAGAGCCTAAAGTGTCAGTCTTCAGCACTATGCCTTCAATTTCAGTGGCTATGCGGATTCTCCCAATTTCCTCTGTCACGAGCGCAGCGTATTTCTCTGGCGCTTCGCCTGATGGAACAGCGTATAATGGTGCGCCTGCAAGGGCACCTTCTAAGTTAGAAGCTACAATCTTCACGCCTGCAGCAGCGAAAACGCAGTCAACAGAAGCGAACTTGTCGCGTGGATCTCTAATTTCATCTAAGGGTTTAGGAACCAGAATCGCCCTTATGCTTGTTACAATGGGTTTTTCTTTGCCGCCGACAACGATTAAATCGTCCTTCTGTAATGTGCCGTCGTAAATTATCGTGTTCAGTGTTAAGCCTAAGCCTGGTTCTTCTTTGACTTCGAGGACAGAGCCTTTTGCTGGTCCTTCCGTTGTCTGTAGCTGGTTCCGCAGGTATTGTTGGGTTAAGCCGACGAGCACCATGAGCAGTTCGGTGATGCCTTCGCCGGTTTTTGCGCTGGTAGGCACTAAGGCGATTGTTGAGGTGAAGTCTTTTATGTGGTCGAAGCGGTCAGTTCTGAAGCCTAACCGTGAGAAAGTGCCCATAATCGCGTAAAGCTTGTTATCCACGTCCTCTTTCACGTAAGCGTCCTGAACCGCGTAAGATTTCAGGAATGGCGTTTCAGGCTGAGCTTTCCAGCCGGGAACGCGGTCTACTTTGTTAACAGCTACAATAAAGGGTGTTTTGCGTGATTTCAGGATTTCTATGCACTCTTGGGTTTGCGCTTCGAAACCGCGCAGTATGTCGATTACGAGAATGGCTATGTCGGCTACGCTTCCGCCTCTGCGCCTTAAATTGGTGAAGGCCTCGTGTCCAGGCGTGTCAATGATTAGTAAGCCTGGGATTTCTATGGCGCCTTTCATTGTGGAAAGCAATGGACCTACGAGTTGTTTGATGGTTTCAACTGGGAAGAAGCTTGCGCCGATGTGTTGTGTCATTCCGCCTGCTTCTCGGGCTTGGACGCTTGTTTTGCGGATTTTGTCCAGTAGCAGGGTTTTGCCTGTGTCTACGTGGCCGAGAACGCATACGATTGGTTGGCGGGTGGGCATTTCGGGTGCGCATTCCTCGTTTTTTGTTAGTTAAATAAGTGTGGCTGTGGCAAAGGATAGTGAGTTTTGGTTAATAAACTCTCAGCCTGTGTTTGGCAATATTTTTAAGTGCCCTGTAAACTCTAAGCGTTGTAGGGGTGGATGGTTTGCCTTATTGTGTTAAGTGTGGTGCTCCTGTGAAGGAGGCGGATAAGTTCTGTGCTGTTTGCGGTGCGGCGGTGGCCAAGTTTACTACGGAAGAGTTCAGTGTTTCAGCTAGTAACCTTGTTGACCGCGTTAAAGAGCTGTTTCATGAGGGAAACGTGACTAGGGTAATTGTGAAGGATGAGAAAGGCAGGGTTTTGCTTGAGATTCCGGCTACTGTGGGCGTGATTGGCGCGTTTTTGGTTCCGTGGCTGGCAGCTTTAGGCGTAATAGCTGCGCTGGTTACGAACTGCAGAATAGCGGTTGAAAGAAGAGAATAAGGGCTATTCTGGTGGCTTAACTAGAAGCAGGAACACGCCAAGGGCCATAAGCACGATGCTTAAAAAGCCGAAAAAGCCGCTGAATACTGCTAAAGCGTCAATGCTTGTGACTGTGAAGTACAGGAATAATGCTCCGATAATTGTGATTATTAAGCCGAAGAACTTTTCGGACAGTGATACCCAGAATGTGTCTCCTTCTTCGCTCATGCCGTTTCAATCCTTTTTATCAATTGTGCTTCCTACATAACACACACAGTTATTTTAAATTTCTCTTATTTATCTTTGTGTTTACAGATGGTTTGCGGGGTTTTTTGGGTTTGCTGCTCTGTTGTGCTCGGCAAAAACTATACCCCCCTTATATATAGAAACTATAAATAGATCCAACTATTGCGAACTAGCTACTCGAAGCATTCTATGTCTCCCTTACATAAAGGGACGAACAAAGAATAGAGCTATCACGTGTCTCGGAGTGGAGTTATATCGACCTTTGTGGAGATTATAGAATGATTTAGCCAAATTGTATTATCGAGTACTTAACAGCAAAACAAATTTTTTATTGTTTATAAGCAAACAACTGGTATAATAGAACACATGCCTAGTTACCTTAACTGAGGTGGTTGAGTAATGAAAACAGAATCGACGGCTCCAAACGGGAAAAATTTTAAACATGTCTCCATACGCGTCCCTTGGCATGACTTAGGTTGGACTGGGTGTGTTTGCGAGAAACCTAACCTAAATACCGCATGTTTGGCGCTGGACCGGATCCATAAAGAAAAGGGCGATGAAGGAGCAAGCGCAAAAAAACTGTTACCTGAAATGAATCGCGAAGAATGGCCCCCTTGCGTCAGCGAACGCGGAACATTCATGGCACCATTCGAGTTTACCCGAATTGTAACGCATCCCTATTCCGAATCCAGCGATGCCCATAAACACTTGTTACCAACTCCTTTTCGGCATCCACCATATTCCGCTCCAGCCCTTCCTTTCCGCTGGGTCAATACTAAGAGCGCTTGGCAGTTGGCAAGAGATTTTGAGTTAAACTGCAACGAAGAATGGGAACCAAAACTACCTTTCGAAAGTAAATGGGTTCAAAGTTTTCAGAACCAAAAACCGCTGCTTGATCATTTTTTCAGCTTCATCCATCCTGAAGAATCTCTGTGCTTTTTTTATTCCAAACAAATACCATCAGTGGAAGATAATCGTCGCGTACTAATTGGAGTAGGTCGTGTTCTTAATATCGGGCCTTCGGTTGAGTACAATTACACAACAAGAAATGGCTTGCGATGCCTC
This sequence comes from uncultured Candidatus Bathyarchaeia archaeon, assembly GCA_964354015.1. Lineage (GTDB taxonomy): Archaea > Thermoproteota > Bathyarchaeia > Bathyarchaeales > Bathycorpusculaceae > JAOZHU01. The sequence goes on along the minus strand of CAYGYB010000018.1, from coordinate 7,510 downwards.
ATTTGGGAACGTGCAATACATCACTCAATTCGACCAGAGTTCAGAGATGGATTTATTTTACCATATCACGATATTATTGCGCTTTCCGAAAAAGACCAATCTATTGATCCTGCCAAGTATGTTGCGTTCGCTCCAGATGACAGATATAACGAATTCTCCTATGCAACTGAACATGTCAGTCACGATGGAGCAATTAGTGCCCTCTTGTCTTGTGCAGCTGCAATTAGAAAAATCTCTCAAGTCATTGAAGGACCATTCGAAGAACAACTGAAGTGGATTGACAGCCGCCTCCTTGAACTTTGGAAAAAGCGTGGTGCATACCCGGGACTGGCTGCTGCTCTGCATGCTTTCGGTCTCTCAAATCCTTGCTTTCTGACTAGCGAGTTATGTTTAAAATTGGGCGAAAATGAAGACCCTTGGCCGCTGGTAGATCGGATGTTTTACAACCCCTCAATTCTCACTGAAGAAAACGCATCTCAAATTGGAGAAACGCTTCAAAACAAGTGGAAGAAAATGCCAAATGAACGAAAGACACTTTTAAGACTTCTCAGTCGCTTTGACATTGATCCAGATCAGGCTACTAGGTTTTACGTTGAAGAGGAAAGAACTGAGTCAAGGATCAAGTGTTCGGATGATGAATTACTTGCCGATCCGTATCTATTGTATGAGCTTGGTCGTTTATTGCCAAACCCAATTAGTTTGGATAAAATCGATCATGGCATGTTCCCTGATGAAATAGTTCGAAAGAAGCATCCTATCCCTAAACCAACCCAACTAGATGGACCAACAGATTGGCGTCGAGTCAAAGCTTTGGTTACAAACATACTGGAAAAAGCAGCTACAAATGGTCATACGCTACTTCCTGAATTCGAGATAATCCGATCAATTCGAGACCTTCCATGCAAACCCAATTGTCCCGTTGATCATGATCTGCTGAGTGCCATCGAAGAAAAGTTTGCTCCCAATGTTATTAAAGTCGAAATGAAACACGCTCAAGGCGCTTACCAACTTGACCGACTGGTCAAGATAGGTGAAATTATTAGCCAGACAGTAAACAAACGTATAGAGGGTAAAAGGCACATCTTATCAAATGGCACAAGTGAAAAGTGGACAGAATTATTGAACAGAGAGTTCAAAAATCAAAGCGCCAAACTCGGAAACGATAAGGATGAACGTAAAGCGAAAGATGAAAAAGTAGCCGCTTTGAAGGAACTATCTGAATCACGTTTTTCCGTCTTAATTGGGCCCGCAGGCACTGGTAAAACGAAATTCGTTATTTCGACGTTGTGTCATCATCCTGAGATTGCCCGCGGTCAAATACTCCTCCTAGCACCAACTGGAAAGGCGAGAGTAAAGATGCAACAAGCAACGAACCTTACAGCCCAAACAATTGCGCAGTTCTTGCTAGGCTATGATCGATATGACGAAAGCACTGGTACCTACAGGTTATCTGATCAGAATAAGACTGATGCCTATAAGACTGTTATTGTTGATGAAGCCTCAATGCTCACAGAAGAACAGCTTGGTGCACTTTTTGATTCATTAAAAGGGGTCGACCGCTTAATTTTGGTTGGTGACCCAAGGCAACTACCGCCGATAGGAGCTGGACGGCCATTCGTTGACATCGTTAGTCATCTTGCTCCATCGAATATTAATACAATGTTTCCGCGTATTGGTCTTGGATATGCAGAACTGACTATTAGGCGGCGTCAGACTGGAGAGAACCGTGAAGATCTGCAACTTGCAGAGTGGTTTAGCGGACGCGACCCTGGTCCTGGTGGAGATGAGATTTTTAATAATGTTAGGAATAGTGAATCGCTTGAGCATCTGCAACTAATTCATTGGGAAAATGCGGAAGAAATCTGGGAAATAATATTGAGCACACTTATCAAAGAATTGACTTTGTCCGATATCTCGGATACCATCAAATTTGAGCTATCTCTTGGCGGCAAACAAAGTGAAGAATACGTATACTTCAACAGAGGCGCAGCGGAAGCTGCAGAAGCTTGGCAAATCCTTTCCCCAGTTAAGGGTAATGCTTACGGCGTTAAAGACATAAACAGACTAGTTCAGAAAACATTTCGCAGTAAAACAATTGAACTCGCAAACAACTATTGGAGAAGAGCAATTCCTAGTCCCATAGGTCCAGATGCCATTGTCTATGGGGATAAAGTCATTAATACAGCGAACAATCATCGGTACAATGTTTTTCCTGTAGAAAATGCACTAAAATATGTGGCTAATGGTGAGGTCGGAATCGTTATTGGGAAATTCAGACGGAAGAATGAGAGTTGGAAGGGTGCATTACCAGTTAACGTTGAGTTTTCATCTCAACCGGGATTCAGTTACACATATGGCAGCCGTGATTTCAAAGAAGAAATGAGTCCTCTGCTCGAACTAGCATATGCAATTACAGTTCATAAAGCCCAAGGCAGTGATTTTGACCTTTGCTTTCTTATTTTGCCTAATCGATGTAGATTATTAACGAGAGAACTAATGTATACGGCGCTAACCCGACAACGCAACCGCATAATAATTCTTCATCAAGGGAACTGGGCGGACTTCAAGAAATACTCTTTAGATGCATATTCAGAAATAGCTAGGCGTTTTACAAATCTTTTTGTACCTCCAGAAATTGTCGTTATCGAAGACAACTTCTTTGAGGACAGCTTAATTCACCGAACACGGAGGGGCGAGACTGTTCGATCCAAGTCTGAAGTTATAATTGCAGACAATTTGTCAGCGAAAAACATTGGATATAGTTATGAGAAACAACTAACTGGAAATGATGGCACAGTAAGGTATCCAGACTTCACTATTGAAGACGATTCAGGGATTTTGTACTACTGGGAACATCTTGGCATGTTTTATGAGGCAGCCTATCGAAAACAATGGGAAAAGAAACTTGACTGGTACAAGTCGCAAGATATTCTTCCATACGAAAAAGGCGGTGGCAGCAAAGGAACGCTCATAATAACGAAAGACACTGAAAAAGGCGGAATAGACTCGGAAGCAATAAAAAAACTTATCGAAAAAATCTTTAGAGTATAAAAACCGCATTCCTAACCTTAGATAAGGGTAAAAAACCCATGGATTATCCCTGCTGAGACCTCATCATTCAGACTATCCCTTCGCGGATTGCCTAAGCACATCTGCCTTGTCAAGAATCAGCGCTTTGCCACATCAAACAATAAAACTATTCTAATTTTCTCTTGTCATTTGGTTTCTTCTAGCTTCGTTGGTAAATACTCGTCCACTATGTATGTTAACCCATAGCGGCTGAACGCCTCTTGCTCCGCCTTCCGCTTAATCTTCAAAAACATTTTGATTTCCCTCTGCCACAACGGGTCATCATTATACCGCGGATCCTTCTGCAACTCATAAAGCCGCTTAATATCCACCTCATCCAACGGGTCAGTAGGCAACTTGTAATTAACGATGTCTGTAGCCCAAACGCCGCTCCACTTCGCATCAGGCGTGTTCAACTCCCGCAAGTGCGCTGCGTTAGCTGAACCCGAGATTATGACCATGGCAATGTGCATTCCCCACGGGTCGCCATCAGTGAAAATGTAAACAGGCAAATTCAACTCGTCATGCAACCGTCTGATGAACTGGCGTGTTTGCCGCGGCGCTTGCCCTGCCGTCGTAACCAGCAAAGCATTATGCTTTTTATGCACGTTTTCCTCTATGAACCTGGTGAATAAGCCGCCTTTCTCTATGGCTATTACTTTGTCAGCTGACGTGCCTGCGAACTCGGCAGAGGTCAACGCTGGGCCAATCAAAACGCCGTCTGGATGCGAAGCCAAATTCATCTTCTTGCCTTCGTACCCGGGCACTGTGTACTCTATGGTTAAGTCACCGAAGACTGCTGAGCGCTCCTCAGGAAAGATGTTAAAGTCTTCCCGAGAATAGCCCGTCACCGTCTCTAAATCTGTGATTATGTTGTTTGATTCCTGCTGGTCTGTGAACGTCATCTCATACGCCTGCGCAGAATAGTAAACATCTCTTAAGGTTGAAGTTTTACGCTGCGTGGTCAGCTCGTTCGAGAACATTGCAGCCCAAGCTAACTGCGTAAACGGCTTCACATGCCGAATATGCCGTGCGCTTCGGCTGACGCTTTTATCGCCAAGAATGAACTGCCTGAGCGCAGGATCATAGTTAATGTTCTCCGTAGAACGGCTCGGCATGTTAATGGTTGGGAATACGCCGTGGTCTAATTGGTCATAAATCCTAGTGCCAAAACTCTTCAAACTGCCAACCACTTCATTCTTCTTCTCAAGTATACTAGTTTTAGTCTTCTTCTGCTCCATACTTCTGCACACTCTTCAACAGTTTTTCAATATCTGGAAGCTTCTCCTTTCCAGCAAGAGTCGTCGAAAACTGCGCGATCTTCGGCAAGTACTTGCCAAAAATGCTAAGCCGCTTTCGCTCTTTATCCACATGCTCCCTTCGAGACAAGAAATGCTGCAGTTGGCGACCTACCTCACGCAGTGCATTCGCCACTTCCCGCTTAACCTCAGGCCTATCAGCAATAAACTCTTTCCCAACCGTCTTGTAGGGCACTTTTGTGCTGCAGATGTGCACGACTATGGCTATGGGCATGTCAGGCGAAGCCTTGTACCTGCGCCAATTCATAGCATTTATGACCCTGAAAGAAACGTCACTTGCCTCGTCATAAAGCAGCGGAATCTTGTTGGCGAAACGGTAAATTATGAAGCTGCCCTTCTTTGGGACTTCGCCGCCGTAGGCTATGCCAATTTCAATAATGAACGGGTGACCAGCATAGGTTGCTGGCTTACGCTGATGAACAACCACGTACTCTGGCTTCAGCTCCTTCACAATCCCAGCTTTCAACAGTTCTTCGCCTAAGGGAGAGAGGCAGCTCGCGTCTGGCGGCAGAAACTCCTTAAACCGCTTCAGCATCTGCATCAGCTTAACGATTTCTTCATGCGACAACCGCTTCGGGTTCTTAGACGGGCTTAACTCGCTGAAAGCTAGGAACTTCTGCGCGGTGATGTCGCCGACTCTGTGAAAATGATGCTTCAAAAACTCCAGCATATTCTTGTAAGGCGTTACTTGAATAAGCCGTTGGAGAAGCTCCACGTCCACGCCGTAAGGATGCGGCAGCGTTTCCTTCGGAGGCTCAGGCATAGTCGCCGTAGCTCGTGTGAACCTGTAAAGCCTGCCTTTAGGGTCTACAAACGTTAAATTCGCGTACGGGTTCACCATAGCCGTCTGCTTAAAATACTCTATAATCTTCGGCATAGCCCGCAAATAGTCGCCTTCCAAGCAGAATTCCACTATGGTGCCGCGCCACTGCTCCTTGTTGATAAGCACTTTACGGTCGAGAATTATCGGGCGGTTCCGCTGTATGTCAATCATTAGCTTAAACGAGTAAATCTTGGTCGCGCCAGTGCTCGACGTGACAAACGCAGGCTGATGCGTCATGATTTGACCGTACAACACGGCCATTTTGCCGCCTAAACCGAAAGTGCCGCGCGTCTGTTTCAGCTTGTATTTTGAGCCGAAAAGGACTTGGCCAAAAGCGGAGGGAATGTGCTTAGGCTGTATTCCTGAGCCGTTGTCTTCAACGCGTAACTTGTAAATCTGCGTGTCTTTGCTGGCTTCTCCTTCAAAAGAGAGCCGCACGTAAATGTCTGGCGGTATCTTGAGGCTTTCCGCAGCGTCCAACGAGTTCTCCACAAGCTCGCGTATTGCCGCGAAAATGGCGCGGGATGGATTAGTGAAGCCCGCGATGTCGCGGTTGCGGTAGAAAAAGTCAGATGCACTTATTTCTTCAAAGGTTGCTTGAGCCACTTGTAGCCTCCACCACTCTGTCCTTTTTCATCATTGATTTATTTACGATATGTTTTTGCTCATTTTTTAAGTTAACTACGCCTTTCGCAGAAAACCTTCCATTTTCCGAAAGGATGCAAGACAATGCCTTGCCTTTAGTTTCTTCGAGTTTAACTATGACTGAAGCTTAGCGCGCTTCATTTTTGCTTTAAACGTGTATAATAGTATTCGCCGCTCTCCTTCTGTAACACGTCCATTTTTGAGCCTTCCTTGTTAACTCTGGGACGCCTAGTGACTGAATCCCGGCGGAAAGTGACCGCCATTTCCTTCAAGAACATATTCATACCCTTTCGCAAGCTCGTAGGCGGATTCGCTTCGCCCTTGACGCCTGATTCTCCGCTGAAAACCATAAGGCGATCCGCAATAAAGTCCTGAGTCACAACGTCATGCTCAACAACGAAAGCAGTCACACTGTGAGACTCAACAACGCGCCTCAGGGTTCGCGCCATATTCAATCTCTCTTCCACATCCAGATAAGCGCTCGGCTCATCCAGCAATAACAAATCAGCTTTACGGGATAAACAAGCGGCGATGGCGACTTTCTGCAGTTCGCCTCCGCTGAGTTCCATCACGTTCCTGTCCAAAAGCGCGTTAATTTTTAACGGTTGGAGAATTTCGGTTTTGTACCAGCTTGACGTGAAAGTTTCTTTGGCAACGCTTATGAGCAGCTCCTGAACTGTGCCCTCGTAATCTGCTGCTATGTACTGGGGCTTATAGCTCACTGTTAACTCGCCGAGTTTCTGCTTGTCATCTGCCTCTTCAAGTCCTGCGAGAATCTTCACGAACGTTGTTTTTCCAATGCCGTTGGGTCCGAGGATGCCGATGATTTCGCCCCTGCGTATTTCGCCCGCATGTGTAACAAGCTTGAACCCTGCAAAAGTCTTTGCTATTTGCCCCCACTTCAACAGCGGCTCGCCAGCGGTCACGCTTGCTGCGGGCGGTTTTTCGTGGAACACAATGGCTTCTTTTCTGAACAAAATGTTCTCGTCTGGAATGTAGCCTTGCAGGTAAATGTTTATGCCTGTTCTGACGCCGTGCACATGGGAAACCACGCCGTAGACGCCAGGCGCACCATAAAACACGCAGATTTGATCAGACAAATAATCAATTATGGCCAAATCGTGTTCAGCCACGATTATTGTTTTCCCTTGGTCTTTGAGGCTTCTTATGGTTTTAGCCACTTGCAGCCGTTGCTTCACGTCTAAGTAGCTGGATGGCTCGTCGAAAAGGTACACATCTGCCTCTCTGCAAAGGGCAGCGGCTACGGCTACGCGTTGGAGTTCGCCTCCGCTGAGCACTTCTAGCGGTCTATCCCAGACCTTGGTGAGTTCAAGCTCCTCTGCAAGTTTGCCTAAAAGTTTTCTTTCGTCAACTTTCTCTAGCAATTCGCCGACTTTGCCGGAGATGGCTTTGGGAATTTTATCCACATACTGCGGCTTATGCGCGACTTTAAGGCGGTTCTCGCTTATTTTCTGGAAGTAATCCTGAAGCATTGAGCCTCGGTAATACTGGATTATCTCGTTCCATTCAGGCGGGTTCTGGAAGTTGCCCAAGTTGGGTTTGATTTCGCCTGAAAGCACCTTCAACGTTGTGGTTTTGCCTATGCCGTTTTGCCCCAGCAAACCTAAAACAGTGCCAGGCGAAGGCGTGGGCA
>CAYGYB010000017.1:0-11609 GCA_964354015.1 uncultured Candidatus Bathyarchaeia archaeon | reverse complement strand
GGCTTATGCGCGACTTTAAGACGGTTCTCGCTTATTTTCTGGAAGTAATCCTGAAGCGTTGAGCCTCTGTAATACTGGATTATCTCGTTCCATTCAGGCGGGTTCTGGTATTTGCCCAAGTTGGGTTTGATTTCGCCTGAAAGCACCTTCAAAGTGGTGGTTTTGCCTATGCCGTTTTGCCCCAGCAAGCCTAAAACTGTGCCCGGCGAAGGCGTGGGCAACCTGAAAAGTTTGAAAGTGTTTTGTCCGAAACGGTTGCTGCAGTCTTTATCCAGTTCATCGGGCAAGTTCACGATGCTGATGGCTTTGAAGGGACATTTTTTTACGCAGATGCCGCAGCCGCTGCAGAGCATCTCGGAGATTACTGCTTTTTTGCCTTCTATGCGTATGGCTTCCACATGGCTGCGCACCATGGGGCAGAAGCGGACGCATAGCTGGTCGCACTTTTTCGTTTTGCACTTGTCAGCGTCTAGCACAGCAAGTCGTGTCATGGTAAACTCGAAATAATGAAGTCAACTGGTAAGTTATAAACAATGACCTTAAAAGCATGCAAAAAAATAATGCGCGAACACGTATTAAGGATGTATAAAAGAAAAATCGTTTGTGGTTTGTTTTTTCATGGGTTTACCATTCTTCTTCTTCCCATTCTTCGTCGTCGCCTTCTTCCCATTCCTCGTCTTCTTCGAACACCATTTCTCTTTTTCACCTCCACAATAATGGTTGAGTGTTAGTGTAGCGTAGCTTGGCACGGTTTAAATATTTGTATTCGACAGTTGTCGTAGTCTCCTCAAAAACTTCAAAGAAACCTCGTGCTTTTTGGCGTAGTCTTCTCTAAAGCATTTCTCAGCAGTGACGCATGACGCATCAAAACAACAAAACGGATAAATTCCTCGAAGGAGACTTTCATCGTGGGATGATGTGAGGCGACGGCTACGAGCTTAGAAAGCTGTGAGAAAAGCCGTACTTGCACTGACCCTTTAACGGAGTTGAAAACACGCTTTCGGATTTTAACCTGTTAGCCACAACCATGCGCGGAAACGAACGCCAAATGTGCTATGAACTGGCTTACTTGCTCAAGGAAATCGGCGACCCTGCACCAGAAGCAGGAAAAACAGGCGTAAGAGGCGTCATCGTAGGCAAAACAGCGTTAAACCCCGTCGAAGCCATAGAAAAGTTCCGCAGCATTCTGCAGGAGCGCCCCTACGAGTTCCGCTACGCACTGAGAATCCTGCCCATCGAGAAAGTAGTGCGCACCGATTTAAACGAAATAAAACGTGTGGCTACGGAACTAGCCGCAAAAATAGGCGAAAACGAGACTTTCAGGGTCACAGTGGAAAAACGTTTCACGAGCATCCACTCGCGGGACTTCATAGAGGCTGCCGCCACGGACATCCAGAACAAAGCAGATTTAGATAATCCAGACAAAATCCTGTTAATCGAAGTTCTCGGCGGATTAACCGGCATGGCGCTCATAAAGCCCGCTGATGTTTTAGCGGTTGTCAAGGAAAAAATGCTTTAAGCTCTAAAGCTGCGTTGCCAGAAGAGCCATTCGCTCAATGACGAGGTTAACCAAAGCCTGCTCTACATCGCCCGCTTTCATAACCGTTTCCACCTCTCTCTCAGATATGTCAAAAGCTTTGCGGATGCTCTGCACCTTATCGCTGGATAATGCGAGAACCGTCTCGTCGGGTTCCGAGCCGACGCGTTTTGAAACCGAAGAAAGAACTGTTTTCACAGCGGCTGCATTTTCACCAATTATCACCACTGCAACATTGGCAGAGTCACGTTTGACGCCTACGAGCGCTATCGCCTTTCGAATCTGCCTTTGAGCAGAAGCATAAAGCATAACTTCCACCGCAACGTTTTTCGAAATGTTGCTTTTGTTCCTGAAAGCCGTTAACGCGTTTAAAACTGCAAAGTACAAGTGCTGCCACGTAGCCACAAACTCAGCGTTGAAGAATTGCACTGCAGTGCCCTGCTGCTCCCTGCGGGTTGCCTTCAAAAAGCCTTCAGCATCCTCAATCTGAACGTTGCTGAAGCCCGTGATTTCCACGTATTCTCCAAATTCCTCAAAGTACTTCAGCAAGCTTTTTCCTCGACTATTTCTTTCAAAAACCTTTCCGCCAGATGTTTAGGCAAGCCAGCTTTTACAAGTTTCGCAATTACCACGCCAACTGCGTCTTTATCGCTGCCTTTTTCAACAATTTTTCTAACAGTTTCCTTGATTTCCCACGGAAAAACCACCCAATGCCTCGTCTCCAACGCGTAATAGTCTGGCTTAACCACGCTCCAAGGCTTATAATACATCGTAGCTACTCGGACTTCTTTTGCGCCCTGCTGCAAAATGTGCGCCTTCACAAGTTTCAGGCTTTCACCCGAGTCAGCAACATCATCCATAACGAGCACTTTTTTGCCTGCTACAGGCACAGATGCACTCTGCGTCAAAACTGGCGCTTTTCTGGTTTCGGCAACACCCAAGTAAAACTCAACGCTTACGTTGCCCAGATCTGTTTCAAGAAGGTCGGATAAAACTCGCGCTGGAAGCCACCCGCCTCTTGAGACGGCGATTATGACATCTGGTTTGAAGCTGCTCTCGCGGATTTTTTCAGCTTGACCAAGCAACATCAAGTATATTCGGCGCCACGTCGGCACCTCAAATTCGGCTTCCACAGCGACTCCTCTTCTACAAAGAGAAACTTGAACTTGAGTTTAAACTTTAGCTTTGAATCCGCTATTATTTGGCGAGGCAAGTTTTTTGGTAACCTATAATTACTCTGTTGCGTATAGTTTTAGCTCGGTATCGCTGTGAGTAAAACTTCTAGAAGCAGAGCCAGAAGCAGGGAAAGTGCAGATATTCTTATTGTGAACGCTGAGGAGTTGTTGACTCTTGCCGAAGGCGGACAGAAACCGAGAACAGGTAAACAAATGCGGGATCTGGGAATTGTGCGTGACGGCGCCATAGCCATCAGAGACGGCAGAATTGTAGCCGTGGGGAAAACTCAGGAAGTTACCAAAGCGTTTAGAGCTGAATACGTGATTAGCGCTAAGGGAAAGCTGGTTCTTCCCGGATTCGTGGATCCGCATACGCATTTGGTTTTTGCGGGTTCCCTCGAAGACGAGTTTCAGCTACGGGTTGAAGGCGCTTCATGCATGGAGCTTCTCGGCTCAGGCGGCGGCATACTGAAAATCGTTAAGGAAACCCGCAGAGCAGGAACTGAAAAACTTGTGGACCTTGGCTTGGAAAGACTTGATTCCATGCTGGCGCATGGCACAACCACGGTTGAGGCAAAAAGCGGTTATGGCTTAAGCACCGCAGATGAACTGAAGATTTTAGAAGCCACTATACGCCTAAATCGGCTGCACTGCGTGAATGTAGTTTCCACTTTTATGGGTGCCAACGCTGTTCCGCCTGAGTACAATGGCAACTCAGGAGAGTACGTTAACTCGCTTATCGGGGAAACAATCCCGAAGGTTGCGGAGAAAGGGTTAGCCGAGTTCTGCGATGTTTTTTGTGAAAGAAGAATCTTCAGTCTAGAGCAAGCTAAACGAATTTTGGTTAAGGGCAAGGCGCATGGGTTGAAGCCTAAGATTCACGCTGACGAGATGAGCATGTTGGGCGGAGCGGAAATAGCCGCTGACGTAGGCGCCGTCTCTGCCGAGCACTTGCTGTTTTCCTCTGTTGAAGGCATCAAAGCTATGGCTGAAAAAGGCGTCATTGCAGTTTTGCTTCCTGCCGCTGCTTTCAACCTGATGATGGGCAGATACGCTGACGCACGATTGATGATTGATTGCGGCGTGCCAGTGGCTTTAGGAACTGGCTTCAGCGCGGACTGCTGGGTTGAAAATCAACAGTTAGTCATAGCCATGGCTTGCCACTTCATGCGCATGACGCCTGCTGAAGCAATTACAGCCGCAACAATTAACGCTGCCCACGCTGTTAACCGCGCTGGCGAAGTCGGCAGCTTAGAAGTAGGCAAACGAGCAGACATTACTATCCTGAATGCGCCTAATCACAAGTTCATGGGCTACCGTTTTAGCGTGAACTTAGTTGACAAGGTAATAAAAAATGGAAGAATGGTTATTGACAGAGAAAAAAGCGACGAGCCCGTGTTCATGAATAAAACAGAATGACAGCGCCTGTTGCGCCTTTTTCTCAGCATTTCAATAAACGATGCGTGCTGAGCGTTGGGAGAGAATAGCTTCAAAATGTTAAGGCTTTTGTGAACGTTTACGAAGTAGCCGTTTTCTGTTGATTAAGATGAATGCAGTTGCAGTTAACACTAATGACGGAACAAGCCATGAGGAATACTCTGGAACAACGCCAAACTCATCAGTCTTGAGCAGCCAAAAATCATCACCACCAGCACCAAACGAGTTTGTGTGTCCTGCTATTGCATATCCTCCATCAGATGTAGCCACCAACGAGGAAGCGTACTCATCGCCTGTTCCTCCGTATGTTCTGTTCCACTGCACAACGCCACTTGCGTTAGTCTTCACCAGCCAAAAATCTAAGCCTCCAGCACCAATTTGATACCATGCGCCGCCCGCTAATGCGTATCCTCCATCAGACGCTACAACCAACGAATAAGCCGTGGGCATAAATGTTATTCCAGGTACTTTGCTCCACTGCATGTTCCCAAGCGCATCAGTTTTCACCAATAAGAAATTTGAGCCAGTTAATGCGTATCCTCCATCAGATGTAGCAACTAACGAGTGCGCCTCCTCATAGTCGCCTCCTCCATATGTTTTGTTCCACTGCATGTTCCCAAGCGCGTCAGTCTTTACCAGCCAAAAATCAGCACCGCCAGTACCAAACGATTCTGTATATCCAGCAATTGCGTATCCTCCATCAGGCGCAGCAACCAACGAATAAAACGCGTCATTCCCTGAACCTCCGTATGTTTTGTTCCACTGCATGTTTCCTGACGCGTCAACTTTAACTAACAAAGAATCAAAGCTGATATCAACAAATGGTCGTGTGCTACCAACTAGTGCGTATCCTCCATCAGACGTCGCAACCAATGAAGAAGCTTGGTCGTCCCACGTTCCTCCGTATGTTTTGTTCCACTGCACGTTTCCAAGCGCATCCGTTTTAACCAGCCAAAAATCTAAGCCTCCAGCACCAAACGAGCCTGTGGAACCAGCTATTGCGTAGCCGCCGTCAGAAGTCGCAATCAACGAATAAGCAGCGTCATCTCCTGTCCCTCCGTATGTTCTGTTCCACTCCATAACGCCGTTTGCGTCAGTCTTAACCAGCCAAAAATCAGAACTACCCGCACCAAAAGAATTGGTAACGCCAGCTATTGCGTATCCTCCATCAGAGGTCGCGATCAGCGAGTAAGCCACATCACCACCTGTTCCTCCGTATGTTTGGCTCCACGTTGAAGCTGCCTCAACAGAAATAACTGAAGAAGAACCTAACAAAACAAAAAGAACCATACCCAAGAGGAGCAGTTTTTCACGCAACAGTATCATCCCTTCTTGGAGTATATTCCAAATGTTTGAGTAAAAGCTTTGCGGTCAATCCTCTTTTTGCGAATTAACCAATAACACCAAAACAATTTTATGAGCAACTTGGGCGTATCCTTACTTCAGCCCTAAAGCAGCGTGTTTAGAACGCCAAAACCTATACACACTCAAAGATTGGCCGCTTAGAACTGCTTTTCACATATAAAGGGGAGGGGGTACCGTCTCCGCACAGGCTAAACTACGCGGCGCCCTCCAAGGCGTCCAGAACAGTAACAGTCGAGCTTATCCATCTTAGATAAGCGTTCAAAGCTGCCCGCAAGGCTACTGTATCATTTGCTTCAACCGTCAACACTAAAAACTGAGAATCCCTCGTCAACATCACTTTCGAACGCTTAGTGGCAGGTCGGCTAGCCTCGGGCATTAAAGCGTTGATAAGCACGGTTAGGCGCTTCTCTGAAGAAAACTGCAAGCGAACAGTAGCCTTCGCCTTCATTGCACTTATCCCTGATTGGGTGATTAAGCGTTGCCTTTCTAAAATAGGTTACAGCGTGTGAACAAACAAAAATTAAAAAAGAAAATAGAAAAAAGATAGTTTACTCGGTTTCTTCTTCTGCTGCTGCAACTGCCTTTGCTGTCTCTTCTGCGGGCGCGCCTTTCGCTGCTCGTTTAGCTACGACTCCGAGCTTTGTGACAGGCGTATATGCTCCACCCGTGAACGTGAAGCCGCATTTTTTGCATTTCCAGACGCCTACGCTTTCTCGTTTAACTCTTGCAAAGCCGCATTGCGGGCATTTATGCTCTTTCTTCAGCTCCGTAATCACTTTGACGTAGCGTTTTCTAACCGTGGCGCCGTAGCGTGGGCCTAAGCCCCGTGTTGGACCCACTTTCTTCATTTTTCCCAATCTTTTCACCAATCCAGTTTTTTCCGCAGTTCCGCAGCTTTTTTCTGTGCGATTTTTGTGGCTTCCGCAATCTGTTGCGGCGTGAAATATCCCGCGCAGCCTTTCTGTACAGCGCAGATGTTGCCGTCGTCATTGATCGCCATTGAAATCCTAGCATCCATTATTTGCTCCTCTTCCAGCCATGGATCAACGATTAACTTGTCATTTATCTTTCCAATAGTCACCGTTATAGGACGGCTTTTAATCGGAAGCGGCGTATACCCCGTCTTGATTTTCAATTCTCCGTCTTTGATCTCGTAATTAGGCATCTTCGTGTTAAGCAACGCAGCCACTGCAGCTAAAGCCGAAGCGTCTATCAGGTTTCCATCGTGGTTAAGCACGTAAACGTCAACAAAAACGACGAACACTTTCTTGCCAGGATCGATGCACAATTTTGCGGTGTCGATAGCTTTTGATTCTCTTATGCCCCTGTCAACTATACGGGCTAGCTCTATCGAGTTTTCATCTGGTGGTCCAGGCTCGAAAGCTGCTGAAGCTAAGGGCACAAGCTCCGCGTTTACGGTTTGTACTCCTTCGTTGGGCGTGTCAGGAAAGGGCTCGCCAGTTTCAATTTTTATCCCAACCAGAATTTCGGTTTTTCCAAGCAGCACCCTAGCGGAACCTTCTGCCCGTTCGATTACTCCTTGTTCAATCTTGATTTCGCGGTAGTCGCCTAAGCCTCTTTCATCAAGACGTTTTCCAGCGTCAAGCAATTGTCCAATTTGTCTCTGTCTCACACGGGTAACAAGCGTCGACATTACTCTTCAGCCTCCTCCTTGACATTCATGTACTTAGTTTTTAACGCTTCCTTCTGCAAAACGTAAATCTTTTTGCATCCTTCAATGGCCAAGTTCACCGCGTTCTCAAACTCTTCTGGCGTAAGGATTCCATCCATCTGCAGCAGTGTCACAGCATTCAAGTTAGGCATGAAAGCCACAGGAACATCAGCGACGCCTACTTTGTCCTCGGTATCCATCAAATCCAGAACTACTTTGTCGTCAACTTTGCCCGCTGCGCACGCGACAACTAAATCCCGCATTGGGATGCCTGCGTCTGCTATGGCTAAGGCAGCAGCTGTGATGCTTGCGCATCGTGTTCCGCCGTCAGCCTGCAAAACTTCAACGAAAATGTCTATGCCTGACCGCGGATATAAATCCACAAACACTGCGGGTTCAAGGGATTCTCTGATGACTTTTGAAAGCTCAACTTCTCTTCTTGAGGGCGCTGGTGACTTGCGTTCCTGCACTGAGAAAGGCGCCATGTGGTAGCGGCACCT
This sequence comes from uncultured Candidatus Bathyarchaeia archaeon, assembly GCA_964354015.1. Lineage (GTDB taxonomy): Archaea > Thermoproteota > Bathyarchaeia > Bathyarchaeales > Bathycorpusculaceae > JAOZHU01. The sequence goes on along the minus strand of CAYGYB010000017.1, from coordinate 3,923 downwards.
CAGCACCATGCGGTCTGGAAGCGACAGGTGTTTAGGATGCATTTCTCTCGGACCGAACACCGCCGCTAGAATCTTGTTTTTTCCATGTTCAATGTATGCTGAACCGTCAGCGTTAGACAAAACGCCTACTTCAAGTTTTAAAGGTCGTAATTCGTCTGCTTTTCTTCCGTCCAGCCTTAAACCTTTTTTATCGATTAACTTTTCTGGTTTTTCACTCATTCTTCTTTTCCTCCCGTTTTAATTTTTCTTCTTTGAGCAATTGTGTGATGCGATCTGTTAGACCGCTCGTGTGGGATTCTTCGTCGATTTTTCGAATCGCCATCATGGCGAGTTCTTCGTCTTCTGGGGTTTTTCCAGTGACCAATATGACTCCGTTGAGTCCCAGAATTATCTGGCAGCCTGTTTCCTGTTTTATCATTGAAATCATAGAACCCTTTCTGCCAATCACGCGGGGAATCTTCGTCGGCGTTACTTTCGTTATCTGCCCACGAGTTATCTTTCCTAAGCCCGGCTCGCCGACCGTGAGCTGCGGATCATGTGCTCTGTCGTATGACGCTATTTTGGCAACTATCAAATCTCCTGCGTTAAGAACTTGCGACAATTCGTCATTTTGCGGTTTGAAAGGTCTGCTTAGAACTTCTGAAGCTCGTAAAAGAGCCGTGTAGGGTGATTCAATGTCTATTGTCCACCCGTTGAATCCAACTTCCATAACTGTGCCTATGACCATGTCGCCTACTTTGGGAACATAAAAAGCCCTTAAAGCGACGATGTTGACGTTTTTGTTGTCGCAGTCTACAAGGCCGATTCGCGAGGCGTAGATTTTGTTTCCTTCCATGTACGTGTTTTCGCCTGCTACGTAGTCGCCTTCTGCAAGCAGTTCTCCTGGTGTTACAAGCTGCTTCTTTTCGAAAAATGTTGGCATAATTTCATCTAACCTCCAGTTTGATTCCTTTTTTTAGGTTACTATTTTTGCTTCTCCACTTCCTTTTGTGGCTTCTCCAAGTTTGTTCAGGAACGAAGCGTAAGAGCCAGCGGGCATTTCCACTGTGCCATACCAAGAGCCGTCGGAGCGCCATTCTTCCCGTTTTATTGTTCCGAAGTTTTTTATTGCTCCATAAGCCCTTGCTGAGTATTCGGCGGGTATGTGGACGCCTACGGATATTTGTTCTATTTTCAAAGGCAAAATTGGGCGCAGGAGTTTCACTATGTCTTTGGCTTGTTCTTCCACGGGTTTGTAGGGGTCTATTGGATAGTGGATTTGTTCCATGGCGTTTTCTATTCGCAACGGTGGATGTGGCAGGTTGGTTTTCGGGTCAACTGCCTGCCGCGATATGAAATCAATTATTTGTTTTCGTTTGTCTTCCACCATTTTGCGTCTTTGCTCTGTTGTGAGCTGAAGGGTGCCTTTTTTAAGTATAGCATCTGCGATTTTCAGCGCATCTGTTGTTCCGAAAGCTTTGCGCAGTTGTTCCTCTGCGACTCTTGTGCCTTTGTTTGCATCTGAAAAAATGGTTTCAGCTGCTAGAACTTCGGTTATTCCCGCAATCTTCCCATTACGGTAATCTAATGCCTTCTGAGATTTAACTAGAACCTCAAAGTGCTCGTTATCTTTTGTTAATCGTGCAACTGTGTACTTCTCACTCATCAAACCTTCACTTGCTCGAACCCAGCTCTTTGATATAGCCCTCTACTTTTTCACCAGTCAACATTTCCATTTTCTTCGTTGCAGCTGGGATGACCGCGATTTTTATTCTAGGCGGCAATTGTCTAGCTTCTAAGGCTTTCACCAAGCATTTCACTGCGAGTTTCGTGTTTTCTTCCAAGCTAATTTCTTCACGGTATTCATCTTTCAATATTGCTAGCACTGTTTCTCTTCCAGCGCCTAGAGCCGTGGCTTTGTAGCCTCTGTAGGTTCCACTCGGGTGGGTTCCGAAAACGCGTGTTCCACTTTTGTCCACTCCACCGAAGATTATGGACACTCCGAATGGTCTTACACCAGCATGCTGTGTGTACATTTGTTGTATGTCGCATATTCGTTTCGTAACGACTTCCGTGTCTATGGGTTCGTCATAAGTGAGTTTGTTGCTTTGCGCGTATATTCGCGCTTGATCAATAAGTATTCTAGCGTCGGAGCTTAAACCCACAATTGCGGCGCCTATGTGGTCGTCAACTCTGAAAATTTTCCATGAATATTCCGCTTCTTCGAGAACTTCGATGTTTTCTTCTGAGCCTATAACTACGCCTTCTGCGCTTTGGATTCCTAGGATTGTTGCGCCGCGGTTTACTAGTTCCATGGCGTATTCAACTTGGAAAAGCCGCCCATCTGGGGAGAAAACTGTTATGGCGCGGTCGTATGCTCCTGGTGCTGCAAATACGGACATAATATTAACCTCACTGCAACTCTTTACGCTTTTGCTGTGTTTGATGTGGTAACCTAACTAAAAACCTTTCCTATTGAAAGCACAGTTCTATTCCAGCGTTGTTCACGTCTATGCGCCGTGTCTGCTGTGCTTGAAGCTGCATAGGTTAAAAGAATGTTTTTATCTGCTCTATGCAATACCTATTCTTTCAAGGTGCTCTTGGATGGGAAAAGGGTCTGGATATGGAAAAGTCATTCTTTTCGGTGAACATTTCGTCGTCCACGGTATCCCGGGCATTGTATCAGCAATCGACTCCGCCACAGACGCAGAAGTAACAAAAGCACAAAAAGGGCTTAACATTAAAGATGAGCGGAAAGGTTCTAAGGGTTATGCGGAAGAGAAACGGCTTCAGCAAATCGAATCCATCGAGCGCATGCTTAAAACCATGGGACTCGACGCTAAAACGCCACTGAGTATTTGGTTGGGTGGGAATCTTCCAGGTTTCAGCGGCTTAGGCGCTTCGGCCGCAAGCAGCGTTGCCATTGCAAGAGCCATCTCCGAAGAATTTAACCTTGGGCTTTCTAACGAGAAAATTAACCAAATTGCGTATGAAGCAGAGAAAGCATACGCAGGCAACCCGTCAGGCAGCGATAACACCGCAGCCACTTACGGCGGCTTAATGTGGTTCAAGAAAAACCCTGCTGGCGGACCAGACAACGTTGAACGACTTCGCGTTCGCAGGCCAGTTGAAATAATCATCGGCAGCACAGGCAAAGTTGCCAACACCAAAGCCATGGTTGAAGGCGTCGCCGAACGCAAAAAGAAAAACCCGCAAAAGTACGACCCAATCTTCAAACAAGCCGAAAACTTGGCGCTCGCTGGGCGGAAAGCCTTGGAGAATTATGACCTTAAAAAGGTCGGCGAACTCATGAACGAAAACCACCAATTGCTCCAAGAAATCGGTGTATCCAGCAAAGAACTCGACATGCTGGTGGACTTAGCGCGGAAACAAGGCGCGTTTGGCGCTAAACTGACTGGCGGCGGAGGCGGCGGCTGCATGTTCGCTTTAACCCCGACAAAAACTCTGCAGGAAACAGTCGCCGCAGCCATTGAGAAGGTAGGCTGCGAAGTTTTGAGGACAAAAATCGGGGTTGAAAAGTTATAAGGAAACATGAACTTATACAGCGTTAAGGGATGGAGAAAACTTGGGTTTTAGAAGTTTCTTGGAACAACTCACTAAAAACGGCGAATTGACAAGGATAAAGAAGGAAGTTTCAACCGAGTACGAAATGGCTGGGGTTATAGAGGCGCTTGGCGAGAAACCCGTGTTCTTTGAAAAACCGAAAGAATCCACAATCCCAGTAGTAGCAGGTCTCGTATCTTCTAAAGAACTAATCTCCATGGCGTTAGGCATAAAGAAAGAACAGTTGCTGCACAAGCTGGCAAGCGCCATAGAAAAACCTGTGCCGCCAACTGTTGTGGCGAAAGGCGAATGCCAAGAAATCGTTGAAAAAAATGTTGATTTAACAAAGCTGCCGATAATGAGGTACACAGAAAAAGACG
>CAYGYB010000016.1:0-11657 GCA_964354015.1 uncultured Candidatus Bathyarchaeia archaeon | reverse complement strand
ATCTTCGGCTATTCTATCGGTGGAAAGGTCCGGCAAATGCCTGATTCGACGCATAAACTCTTATTAGTAGTTTCCCTTCTCTATTATCATTAAATCTATAACTCACTATGCGAAGGTTAAGGAGAGAACAAGCAATGACCGGACCTGCGCGCGCGCTTCCGTCAAAAACATTCAATGTCGCCACTTCTATTCTACTATTCATTATCGCAGTTGTCCTTTGGCAAGTTTACGATTTAATCATAGTTTACTTCGCGCCGCCCAATGCGATTATCTATGTGCTATACTTAGTTATCCCAGCGATCAGCATTGTGATGTTTTTTCTCTTCACCAAACTAGCCAAGTCAACCCTCCGAAAGCAAGGCTACAAGAAACCAACCATCGTCAAAACATCAAAATGTTTGCTCTTAAGTGTGATCTTCATCATAGTTTACGTGCTGATCTATTTGTATCCAGCTTTCACGGGAGGTGGCTTTAGCTATGAGGGAATCCCAATGGACCCTATCCGAATTCTGCATCGAATTGCATCTGCTGTGTTGGTAAGTCTCTCTATTGAATCTATCTTCCGCGGTTACATCTTCCGCAACCTACTCAAAAACTACGGCTTCTTCAAGTCCCTTTACGCGTCTTCAATTCTCTTCGGCCTGTACACTCTTTTATTCCAAGTTTCCATAACAGACTTGATAGGGTCATCTCTCAGTCAAATAGGTATCCAAATATTCACTAAATTATTGCCCTCCTTTGCCGCTGGAATATTCCTGGGCTTCTTCTTTTATAAGATTGGGTGGAGTCTGTTAGGTCCTGTGACGTTTCACGCGGGCGTTATTTTCTTCCTTAGTCCATTGCCAATTGTTTCCGCTGCAAGCGCGGTGCCTTGGTGGTTGGCCCTTGCTCTTGAAATGATAGCATATGTAGTCATTATCATTGTGGTAGATTCAATAATTAAGGAACCAGGCTATTTGAGAAAACGGTACGGGCTCGAGGAATAAAGCAGAGGGCACATTAAAAAAATGAAACATGGGCAGCAAGAGATGCTCAGAAAAAGATCCGTGCCCAACCATCGACCCAACCTTAAGTCAATCATGCTTCTGCTTCTTCTCGTTACCCCCATAATATTCTTAATTAATAATAAATGCGTCAAGACCTCAGCATCTGACCCGCCCGTTCACAACATTAACACGGGTATCAATTATCCAACAATACAAGAAGCCATAGACGCATCTCAAACTACGAATGGACATACGATACTCGTTGATGACGGAATATACTATGAACACGTAACCGTATACAAAACCATCAGGTTGCTTGGCACAAATCAAAGTACAACGTTAATTGATGGCAACGGAACTGGACAAGTAGTTACCTTAACGGCGAACGCCGCCGAAATCGCTGGTTTTACCTCGCAGAACGGAGAGTTTGGCATAGATCTAGAGAGTGTTCAAAATGCAAGCGTGACTGAGAACAAAGTGTTCAACTGTTCCTACGGAGGCATCAAAGTCCGCGGTTGCTCAAGATGTACAGTCGCGAACAACACAGCCACATCAACCACTGAAGCGGGCATCTACCTATGGGAATCCGAGAGAAATTTAATCACCAACAACACGATTGCAAGCACCTCTCATGGAATATACCTCCTTAGTCATTCCACAAGCAACATCATTAACAACAACTTCGTCATTAACAACCTCCAAGGCATCGTCTCATCAATCAACTGCAATAACAACACCCTTATGGGCAACACTGTAACCTCAAGCGATACAGGCGGAATTGTCATGGGAGGAGCTTTCAATAATACAATCTTCCACAACAACCTTCTTGAGAACAATCCGCAAGCTTGGAGCTACGACGGCTCGTCAAACTTCTGGGACAACGGGTATCCTTCAGGCGGGAACCACTGGAGCGACTACAACGGCACAGACGCCAACCAAGATGGTATAGGCGACACACCCTACGTGATCGACACTAATAATGTTGACCGCTATCCGCTGATGATCCCGTTGACTCCAATCCCTACGCCAACGCCTACGCCTACAAATACGCCCACCCCAACGCCCACTCCTACTCCGACTCCAACTCCATCGCCTACGCCTACTCCCACACCAACTGCTCCGCCCACGTCAACTCCCACGCCCACCCCAACGCCAATGTCCACTCCAACACCAACCTTAACTTCATCACCCTCGCCAACACCAGCCCCCGCAGTAGCCCTGCCTCCAGAAGGCATCTACGCAATAGCAGCAATCGCAATAGTAACCATCGCTGCCATAGCCGCAATAATCATCAAAAAACAAAAGAAATAAACAACTAATCCTAACCTATTTTTCTAATCCTACCCTAATGCTTGAGGATTTGCACCTAAAAAGTGGCGGGTCCGATGGGATTTGAACCCATGACTTTCAGCTTAGAAGGCTGACGCGCTATCCGTACTGCGCCACGGACCCACAAAGGACACTTCATAATAAAATGCCCAATATAATTTTACCTATCGCCCCCTCCAAAACCCAACCAAACCCACACCCCAAAATAGCCCTCTTGCCGCTGCCACGGGCATCTCGGGGTCTAAAGTATATAAAGGGAACCACCATTGCCCTGGGCATCCCCCACTGTAACATGCGAAAAAGTTATTAGTCATATCATAGATACGCTCGATTCATCTGAGAGACGAGAGAATGGCAAACCTGAATCCCAGGGTTTCTGTGATAATCCCCACTTACAATGAAGAACAAAGCATCGAAGGATGCCTCAAAAGAGTTGTAAACCAAGACTTCGCCATGGGCAGAATCGAAAGCATCGTGGTTGACAGCCACAGCCAAGACAACACACGGGCAATTGCCAAGAAATACGCAGACAAAGTCATAGACTTGAAGGCTCGAGGCGTCGGCAAAGCCCGAAACGCAGGCGCAAGAATTGCCAAAAGCCCGATTCTGCTTTTCGTGGACGCTGACACCTATTTGGAAACTAATTTTGTGTCTGAACTATACCGAACCTTCGCTGACCCACGTGTTGTCTGCGTCTCAGGCGTTTTAAGGAACTTGGAACGGCTGAAACCGCTTGACACCCTGTTTGCTTTGTCCCACTATGGCTTCCTTAATAATCTGGCAACAGTGACAGCGCGGTTTGGTTTCCCTCTTTTTGCATCTGTCTGCTGCAGCTGCAGGAAATCAGCTTTTGAGCAAGTAGGCGGGTTCGCTGAAGACTTGGCAGTTGCTGAAGACATAACTTTCTCTCGGAAAATGGGCAAAGTTGGAAAATGCGTGGTGAACAGGAAAGCCACAGCTTACACATCGGTTAGGCGAATCAGTAACTGTGGCAAAAAAGAAATGTACTCCATGTACTTCAAAAGCTACATAAAAATTTTTGTCTTGAACCAAAAACCGTGGATTCAGGATTTCCCCCACGTACGCTGAAGCTGAAAACGCGTGCGAACTTACGTTATGTTATGACGAGGGCAACTCCGAGAACTGTAAGCGCTATGCTTGCCACGAGTTTAGGTGAGGTGTACTCCACTTCTTTAAGGTAAAGGTACGCAAAGAAAACCACGAATAGAGGCTCTATCGACATAAGCGGCATCACAATTGCAACTTCCTCATAACTTAAAGCATAGAAACTCAAAATCCACGAAATCGCTTGCCCTATTCCAGCCGCCCAAAAGAGGCGGAAATCCCGCTTCAAAGCCAATTCTCTCCGTGTTGACGCGGAAGACATAAACATCAACAAAAACGGAAGAAGCGAGAAAGTGTATGCCACCGCAACGCCTAAGACTGGCGCATCGTAAACATCCAAAGCGTACTTTCTAATGATGCTGGATAATCCAAGGGTTAATCCCCCAATTATGGGAAAAACCAGATTCTTCCTCGAAGCTTTGTCTCCACTGTTGATTTCACGAGAACTGATTTCCACGAAAACGACGCCGAGAATAATGCATAAAATGCCTGCCCAATTTCCAGGCGACAAGATTTCGTTCAGCAAGAGCACAGCGAGAATCGAACTGTAAAGTGGGTAAATCGAAAAGACAGCCGAGTTCACTGATGCTCCCAGCTTTTTCAAGCCGCCGTAGTAAAAAAGCCGCACAAATCCAGGCGTAAGCACTCCGCCTACAGCAAAGAGCAAAATTCCTTCAAAATTAACCGCGCCAAAGTCTGTTAGCAGAATCGCGAGCGGCCAGAGGATCACCATGCCCACGCAGGAAACGATTAGGCTGACGTTGAAGGCGTTTGTCTTTTTGGAATATTTGCCCACTATGACAACTGACAAACCTGAAGCTACTGCTGAAAGCAACGCCAAAGTGGGTCCAAGCATGCTCTCCCTTGAAGGCTGCAGGGGTATTAAAACAAATCTTTCCTGATTACTTTTAATGAATAAACAAAATTTTAATTTTCATTGATTCAGGCAAGTCGCGGGTCACAGGTAAATTCTTATTTGAGGCCAAGATAGCTTACTGACGGCATGACAAGAACAAAAGCATTATCGCTGTTTTCTGGCGGTCTAGACAGCATCCTTGCTACCCGTTTAATTCTCAATCAAGGCATCAATGTGGAAGCCATAAACTTCGCGAACCTTTTTTGCTCATGCAAAGAAGAAAATAAAAGCGGAGCAGCTGAAGCCGCAAAACAGCTAGGCGTACCCCTCAAAATCATAAACGTTGGAAATGACTACTTACGCATGGTGCGAAAGCCAAAGCATGGCTACGGAAAAAATATGAATCCATGCGTTGACTGCAAAATCTTCATGGCGAAAAAAGCCAAGAAGTACGCCAGAGAAATAGGCGCCGCCTTCATTTTCACCGGAGAGGTTCTTGGTGAAAGACCCATGTCGCAGCATTTTAATGCGCTGAAGATTATTGAAGAGGAATCAGGATTGAAAGGCAGACTGCTGAGGCCACTGTCAGCAAAGTTGCTGCCTGAAACCGTGGCTGAGCGAAAAGGCTTAGTTAAAAGAGACAAACTGCTGGATATTCGCGGTAGGTCAAGGAAGCCGCAAATCAAGCTTGCCGCAGAATTCAACATTGCCTATTATCCTTCCCCAGCAGGCGGCTGCTTGCTTACGTGCAAGGAATTCGCCGATAAACTGCGCGACCTCTTTGAGCATAGAAAACGCTGTTCCATGGCTGATGTGGCTCTGCTAAAAGTGGGCAGACACTTCAGACTTGGCGAGAACAAAATAATTGTTGGAAGAAACGAAGCAGAAAACAAGGTTTTAACCCTTAAAAAAACGCGAAACGATTACTATTTTGAAGTTCCAGACATCAGCGGTCCAACCACTGTTCTTCAAGGGTTAAAAACCAAAAAAGCCATCAAATTAGCAGCGGCGTTAACCGCGTTCTATTCAGACGCAAAAAGCAGTCGAGTAACTGTGAACTTTGGCAGAGAAAGCTTAAACAAAGCCGTAACAGTGTCTGTTCCAAGCAGGGCTGAAGTGGAAAGCTTCAGGGTTGCGTAATTTCCTTCTGAGGCAACTGTCCCCTTTTCTGTGAACACGTTGAACCGCTGGTTTACTGCATGCTAATTCCGCTTGAAAGGTCGTGTTACGGCGTCCAGTTTTTCGCCGATAACTTGCACATCATCAATGTTGCCTAAGCCCTTTTCATACGCCCTGCGCACATGCTTTATCTCATGCGGGTCTATACCCATGACTCGGCAAGCTGTGGCGTCTGTGGCAACCGTGTCTGTTCCCGCGATTATAACGTTCATTTGGACTGGCGTGCCATCTACTGGACCTGAACCTTCCATGCCTACGAAACCGTCTATTATGGTTAATGCGGCTTTAAGCACGGTGTTTATGTCGACTACGACTTTGTTTATGCCCTTCAAGTGGTATTTGCCCTTGAACTTTTCAGGCAGCAAGCCGAACATGTTTTTCATGCCCAAAGTCACGCCCGTGTTCACGTGTGTTTTGAGTTTTGCAGCGCTGATTATTGCGGATTCTGTGACAATTCGGGGAACAGTTATGCTTTTTAACACTTCACCAGCAGGTACTGCAAGCTCAACTTTGTCCTCCACGTACCTCAGGTTTAAACATTCAATGCCGTTTCGTTCGCACATGTCCTTCATGCCTGTTTTCTCAAAAGCTCGGTCAGCGCTCGTCATTGTCGCGTCTGACTCCACAACATAAACCTTAACAGGCAACTCCTTGAGCTTCTTGATTATTGCTTCAACAACGATTGGGTCTGTGGTTGCGCCCGTGTCCCATGTTTTGTCGGTGATGAAGTTAACTTTAATGAGAATTTTATCCCAGCCAGCGAGGGCACGTTTATAGTTTATCAGGTCTAGGGCTTTGAAAACTGGCTCATGACCACGGTCGCCCTTGACAACAACCACATACGAAGTCACAGCATGCACGCGCATGCAAGTAACAGGTTATTCTGACAAATAAAGGCGCTGTTCGCTTGTTTCATGTTTCGATGCGTGTGCAAACTGTGCTTTGTCCAGCTAGGATAGCGTCGATTCGTTCAGGATACGCTCCGTTAACCACATAACAGTCTAAACGCGCTTTCAGAAGCAGTTTTGGCAAGAACTTGTCCACGCTGGTTCTCTGAGAAAACGCGAGCAGTTCACGGGTTGAAAGCTTAGAAATCAATTTGGTAACTGAGTGTTTCTTAGGGTCACTTTTGAAAATTCCATCTACGTCCGTAACCAAAATCACTTTATCCGCCTTCAAGCGACTGGCAACATAAGCAGCTATAGAGTCTGACGTAACATCCCACGAAGCTTCCAATGGATTTTCTTTAAACATCAGGTGTGAAGGCAAAAAAATCGGTGCTGCTCTGCTCTCAGAAAGCTGTTTTGCGTCACTAAGCGAATAGGTTGCGCATGAGTTGGGAATAACTTGCGACAGCAGCAATCCAAACTGGTCCATGCCTAAAATCGCCATCCTATGCGCTGCATCAGCCGACAGAGCGTACCGTTGGTCAAGTTCTCTTACGACATCAGCGAATTTGCCGCCGCCGGGAACAACAACTATGCTGTGTTCTTTCGCGATTTCGCTTAGTCTATTGCATAACTTTTTCAGCGTGGCTGGGTTTTCAGCTAGGCTTCCTCCGACTTTTATCACTGCGTCCATTGCACTGTTCTGCCTTCTAGTTTGCTTGCTGCCATTAAAGCGACGCCGACCGCTGGGGAAACCGTGGCTACGTCGCCTTTCAGTAACTCGCCGAGGTCAATAATCTCCTTGATGCCGACCAGCTGGACGGCTTTTCTGGCTAGGAAATCTTTTCCAAGCCCCGTGACCACGGCTTTAATTTCCATTTTTGTGCGCGGCTTGATGCGGTTGTAAACTTGTCTTAGCCCTTCAGTAATTTGCTCAACTTGCTTGCTATAGATGTACGTGGCAAACTGCACTATCTCCTGTTCAGTCAGCATTTCAGTGTCAGCGCAAACCACGCGTGCAAGCCTTGCCAACGCTTCAGCCCGTGTTTTTCCGCGTCCATCCGCAGTTTCAACAGTATACTGCTCCTCTGTAATGTTGCCTAAGACCAAGTGGACATCGCCTGACTGGGCGAACAGTTCCGAGGAAACCCGCACTGTGCCGTTTCTGAGTGGAATTGAGTTCGCTATGGCAGCGATGTTTGTTCGCAAGCTTCCAGTGTAGACGAGTTCGCCGTTCATGAGTTTTTCTAAATCTGTTTTGCCAGCCGCTGAAATGTGCCCGTCAACTATGGGGATTATGCTGGTGCTTGTGCTGCCAACATCAATTACTATGCAGTCTTTAACCAGTTGCGCGACCATCCAGCCTGTGGCTGCCCAATTTGCCGCGGCAACCTCAAGCGGCGCTACCTGAGCTTCCGCGATTGACTTTAACGTTGCGTTCACATCTAAGACGAAAACTTGCGTGGCGGGAAAGGCTTGGGCGACATGTGTCAGGATGCGGTTGACGCCCTCTCGCTTCGTGCGGTACGCATCGGATAATTCCGCGGTCATAGTTACGCCTACGCAGTTAAGCTTCACTGAACCGCTCACCGCTTTGCTAAGTCTGGAAAGCACTGTGCTGAGTTTTTCGGGGTTTTTCCAAACTGGAAAATACTCCATCGCAGCCTTGAATTTTCTAATAACGCCATTGTCAGTGTTTATGTACGCGGCTTTGGTGTTTGCGCCTCCGATGTCCAAGCCAAGTACGCTTACCACGCTAGTTACCCTCTGAGCGTAATATGTTGCGAAGACGCTTTTTAGCTTCATTGAATCCCGCTGTTGCGTTTTTCAACGTGGCACCGTGAGATAAGACGAGCGCGCATGCTGCATCATTGTTTGGAACAGGGAAAGGTGGAGAAACAACCCCGCTCAAACGGTAGGTTTTTTGCAGGGCTACGGTTGTTGGCTTGGGAGTATTTACTTTTGAAAAGACAGCGTAACCTAAGCTTTGATTGTTTGCAGGAAGTTCATGTTCAAAAACAGCGTTGATTATAGCTTGGGCAATATTAAAACCAGCAATTTTCCTTAATCCGACATAGGATGTGGTTAACCTCGGGTTAACTTCTATCACCACGGGGCGTTTTTCTGTTAAGACCAAGTCAACGCCAACGTAGCCCCTGAGACCATGAAACGACTTCACAACCGTTTCTGCCGCGGCAAAAGCCTCACGCTTAAGCCCGCTGTCAAAAGGAACCTGCCCGCCATTGTAGGTTGAAGTAGCCTCAGGCGGCATCAAAGAAACATCCTGCTTATTCAGGCTAACAGGCAACACCTCGCTACTCGTGGCAAGTAAGCTGACGCTGACGGCGAAGCCGTGAACTAACTCCTGAGCCATAAAATACTTGCTTGACGATCCGCTAATGGCTTTAGCAACTGCCCCTGCCACTTGCTGCTCATTGCTAACAACGCTTAATCCCGCACAACCAACACCGTCAACAGGCTTAACTATCAACGGGAAGCCTACACTGCCGCAAATAGTTTGCTTGATTCCCGCCACATCATCAACGGCGCTAACAATTACTGTCGCGGGCGTAGGCAGTCTCTTTTTCTTTACACGTTGAAGCATGGCTGCTTTGTCAGAGACGTTTCCGATTGCGCTGGCGCGGCAATTCAACGACGGCACGCCTGCCTGTTCCATGTTTGCCACAAGTGACTGCAGCATTTGGTTGGATTCGGGCGCAATTAGGTAGGCAGCATCCACAGATTCAGAAAGCTTCTGGATAGTCCGCTCAGCAGCTCGAAAAGAAGAAACAGGCACCGTATAATCAGCACTTATAGGCGGATTCAGCGCCGCAATGCGCGAGTCCAGCACCGTGCTCACGGAGTACCCTGCAGCTTTAAACTCTGCAACGAGCGTTCTCAGCATGCTGAATCCTTCGCTTAAAATGCCGACTGGAATGGGCTTGTCGGCGTAGCCGCCTCCAGAAACGTGCTCGTAGACTAGAAGCTTCAAAGTGTTCAGCTCACCAAAGCGATGAAAAGGTGTTGCCTTAAAGCTTTTGCTAAAATCGCCATGCACCTGTTATGCAAGGTTACTTTTGGGGCAAGCAGTGGCAGCTTGGTTTAGGTGATTTCGCTTAATTCCTTCAGAAACGCCGTTATGTGCCGTTTCCTTAAATGAGGCATCACTACGATTCTGACACAGTCCAAGCGTGGCACGTAAGAGACAAACCACCCGCGCTGCCGCAATGCCTTTACCAACAGCTTCGAGTTTGAGCAGCGAAACGCAACAATATTCAATGCTGGCTCGGTTACAAGGTTGAAGCCTCGCGATTCGAGCCCCGCGGATAAGAACTTGGTCAACTTGAGACAGCGGTTAACTGTTTTCGTGAATCCTTCTCGACCTAAGGATTCGAACACTGCCCAAGTTGCCGCAACTGAAGCGCCGCTCCTTGTGCCCACGAGCGTATATTGAGCGTCTTCAGTTAAGTAAGGCGTCTCCGTCTTAATATGCTCTATACATGTGTTGTCTCGAAATAGGATTCCGCCTGCGGGAACCGTTGCCAACCCCATCTTGTGCGGGTCAACAGTTATGGATTTTACACCTTTCAAGCGAAAATCAAACGTGGGCGCATTTTCTAGGAAGGGGACTATGAGACCGCCTAGCGCTGCGTCCACATGCAAATAAACCCCATGCTCCACGGCAATATCAGAAAGTTTGTCAATCGGATCCACTGCGCCTAATTCGGCTGTGCCCACAGTGCCCACTACAGCGATTGTATTCCTGTTTATGCAGTGCTTGACTGAGGCAGGGTCAACCCTGAAAGAGTTGTCTAGGCTTGCTTGGACTGGGTTTATCCTCAGCAAACTGCATATCTTATTGAATGAGAAGTGCGCTGACTGCGGCAGTATGACTTCAGGGTTGCTGACGTTTGCCATGTTTCTCGCAGCTAAAAGCGCCAGCAAGTTGGCTTCGGTCCCGCCTGAAACAATGAATCCCACACTGTTTTCGCCGTGCAGAAGCGCCGTTAATTTGCCGATGGCTTCTTTTTCCAGCCGTAGAGTTCCCGGGAACAAGCCTGCATCGCCCAGATTTGAGCTTAAGAACAGTTGATGCGCGATTTTCGCTGTGGGATGCGGCTCTGTGCACATTGAACATAAGATGTGACCATCTTTGTATTTTAGGTCTTGTTCGCGAATTTTCCTCAGTTCGGATAATACTGCTTTGCGGTTTCGCCCTTTAGTTTGCATCGCCCAATCCCTTTTTTCAGGTTTCTATTCCAGCGCGTTTCTCTACGCGTTTCATAGTCTCAACGAGTGCTCTTACGGTTTCTCTGGTGATTCGACCGTTCACTCGGTCGCCGTTAGTGCACGCGGCGCCTCTTAAGCCTACGATATCAGCGCCTAAAGCGTAAACCGCAGGCAAATCCTCTTTCCGCAAGGAACCCGCTAACGCCGCTTTTAAGCCATATGCGTGTGCCGAGTCGACGAATCTTCTAAGCTGGTCAGTTGTGAGGAAAGAGAAGAGGTTTTTGCCGTCTTTGACTGCCGTGTCAATCATTGCCACGTCAGCTTCAGCCTCGCGGGCTATGTCAGGAACAAGCAAAGGATTCACTGAGCCTACTCTTTTTGCGTCAGCGTATCCCGTAGCAACCACCTTAACCGAAGAGTTACAGTCTTTAACTGCTTTTGCGGCGTTCTGCATGAGGTAAACGGCTTCTTCCTTGGTTTTTACGCCGTAAAGCCCAACTTTAACGTAGTCGACGCCTGTTGTTGCAGCGCCTAGGGCAGCCAGCGATACTGCACAGGGCAGGTTTGGCACATCGCCCAGTGCGCAGCTTACTTCAATGTTTTTAGGGGTGATTTCTCTGATTCGCTTTATCACCCATGGGAAACTGGCGCCTAACGCGCCTTCTTTCGGGTTCTTAACGTCTATTATATCGGCGCCGCCTGCAATGGCTTCCACTGCTTCTTTTTCGTCTGTTGGGCTTATGAGTAACTTCAACGTGGGTCATATTGATGCGGAATAGCATTGCCTTTAAAGTTTTTGCTGCCTACAGCGCTGTCGCTGAATCCGCGTAGGCTGATTTTTAAAATTGCTGCGTCACACAGTTTCTAAACCGCGCCGCTTATGCCTTCTGCGCAACAGCAAATAAGCCGCCACACTCGCGCAGACAGCTACAGAAACTATTATTATCACTATCAAAGGCACAAGCAAATACTGCGTTTCCCAGTTCCACATGATGCTTGAAGGCTGCTCTATCGTAAATTGCGTGCTTGTTGCTGCTCCAGACGCTGGGACGCTGCCTGTCCCTG
>CAYGYB010000015.1:0-11751 GCA_964354015.1 uncultured Candidatus Bathyarchaeia archaeon | reverse complement strand
AGTCAGGACAATATAACTTTAGGAGAAGAAAAGAATGAGCAAATCAAGACATAAGACAATGGCTACTATGATTGCTGTGTTACTGACATTAACTATTGCTATTCCACTTTTTGCTTTGCCGAGCGCTAATGCGGCGTCAACGGTCAAAACTTATCCTTTGATTGAGGCTTTACCTAACCCAGTAGGAGTCGGTCAAAAAACTCTGATCAACTTCGGACTTCTTAACTATCTAAACACTGCAACGGATGGCTGGAACATTACTGTGACCATAACGAAACCGGATAATACAACTGAAATTCTCGGCAACGGGCCACTTATGACATGGTCAACGGGGAATGCAGGCTGGTACTATACTCCTACCGAAGTGGGTACCTACTATGTGCAGTCAAGCTTCGATCAAACGACGTACCGAGGCACAATTTACTTAGCTAGCACCAGCGACAAACTAGCACTTATCGTACAAAACGAGCCAGTGCCGACCTATCCTGGTCAACCGCTTCCAAGCGAATACTGGACACGGCCAATAGACGATCAACTTAGATCGTGGTACACACTTGCAGGCAGCTGGTTAACTGATCCGAACGATTTGGTTTCGGAATACAACCAAGGGCCTGAAAGTGCTCACATCCTATGGGCAAGACCAATAGGCGGTGAACAGGGTGGTCTCGTTGGAGGTGAATACTCTGATGGCGTTGGTGAGGTTTCAGGTGAACACGCTTTTGCCGACGGCGATGCATACGAAGGCAAATGGGGCACGAGACTTATCGTTGCTGGAATACTATACTACACCGAATATGAGGTTCAAGGGAACACTCAATCACTTATTGCAATAAACTTGCGTACTGGCGAAGTGCTATGGAAAAACAAATTGGGTGGTTCACTGCCAAGTTTCGGTCAAATATTATACTGGGACAGTCGAAACAACAGGGGAGCATTCTCATACCTGGTGGTTCAGACTGGAGGTGGCTTTGGAGCGAGTGCCGCACCTACGACTTGGCGATTCTATGAGCCTCTCACCGGCGAATGGGTATTCAACATGACTAACATTCCTTCAGGAACAACCTACCGTGATGCCATAGGTTCGCTTGTGAAATACTCAATTGGCAGCGGAAGACTGACTCAGTGGAACGCAAGCTACGCAGTTATAGCAGGGAGAACAGGAATGTCTGAGAGTTGGGGAAGCGCAGTTTCAGGGCAAAACATCAATGTAACCACACGTAGAAATGGTGGATACGACATAAACGTGACAGTGCCATCAGGACTAACGGGAAGCATCATAAATGTGTGGCCAGGTGTAAAGATTGTAGGCGGAACCACTAGCATGACCGCAGGCGTAACCCTTTGGGGTATAAGCTTGGAACCAGGCTATGAGGGTAGGTTGCTTTTCAATCAATCCACCCCCGCTCCTTCGGAATGGGCTGCGGGAAACGTTAGCCTCGGAATGCAAGGAGGCTGGGTGGCTACAAGCCAAGAAGCTGGGGCTCTTTGGGTCAATTTACCGAGAAAACACTGGGTTTACAGCTTCGAAACTGGCAAGTTCTTGTTTGAAACACCATCGCAACACTTTGCAGATGCCTGGGATGACAGCCCTGGCTCAAGCCACAACATCTATCAAGGCAAACTGATTTCCGCAAGCGTCAGTGGACATGTATACGCTTATGACCTTAAAACCGGAAAGATCGCATGGACATACAACGCTACAGATCAGTACGGGGAATCATACATTAGCACTAACTGGTGGCTAATGTCTGTCTTCTTCACAGATGGAAAATGCTACATAGGCTCAATGGAACACTCTGCCCAAAATCCAAAACCGCGCGGTGCACCATTCATTTGTCTCAACGCTACAGACGGAACGCTGATATGGCGCGCTGATGGCTTATTCCGTCAAACCCGCTGGGGTGGACGCGCAATCATCGGCGATAGCGTAATCGCAACTATGGACACATTTGACCAACGCGTGTACGCAATAGGCAAAGGTCCAAGCACCATGACGGTTACTGCACCAGACACCGCTGTACCCTTAAATACAACTTTAATCATCAGGGGCACAGTTATGGACAACTCGCCAGGCACCCAAGATGATACTATGAAGCTGCGCTTTCCAAAAGGCGTCCCCGTTATATCTGACGCAAGCATGAGCGACTGGATGCTGTACGTCTACAAGCAGTTTGCACAGCCAACCACTGCGACTGGCGTTGCCGTATCAATCGACGCTGTTGATCCAAACAACAATTACGTGCACCTTGGTGACGCTACAACCGATGGAAGCGGCATGTTCAGTGTGGCGGTCATTCCGGAGGTTCCAGGTTACTACGCTGTTTACGCTACTTTCGGTGGTTCCGCAGGCTATTACGCATCCTATGCTGAGACTAGCCTATACGTGATGGAAGCGCCACCAGCTACTCCTGCACCAACACCGTCGCCTGTACCAATAACTGAGCAATACTTTGTTGTAGCTGTCATCGGCATAATCGTAGCAATCATCGTTGTCGGCGTTGTACTAGCCCTGCTGCTGCTTAGGAAGCGAGCATAGAGAAGCTGAAAAACTCAATTCCCTATTTTCTTTTTTATTATTTTGACCAAGTTGTTTTGGTCTTAGAGCTTTTGCTGTTTTGATGGGAAAATCCAGAGTTGCCCTTAGGAAACATCCCAAGCAGTCGAATCTAAGATTTTCCATTCACGCACTAAGATTTTTTGTGGACTACTGTAAAAATAGACATCTATTAATTCAACAAGCATTCCAGTTTGCTTATCGAAAAAGATGGAAAAGTAACGGTTGCATGTCAATGTTGGGTCGTCAGGATCATACGACTGGGTTTCTATGTATATTCTATTTGTTTCTCTCTCGCCGTCTTTGTAGGTTCGCTTTTCTGTCGCGTTAATCGCAAGTCTGTCTGTTCCGAAAGGACGAAAGAAGTCGCCGGCTTTAAGACCAGAGGCGTAAATAGCCCCAAAGTCTGGGTTATTGCCTGTTCCTGTTTTTATGTTAACTTTGCCTGTTGTACCACTTTCAGTTCCATTTGAAAATCGCCATGTAGCATTAAAAAAGACCTCTGAATCATTTATTTGGGTTATTGTAACGCGGTACCATTCAGTCATGTTTAGCTGGAAGAAGTTTTCAGGTATAGTTGCGTTTGCATCAATTATGGTTGCAATGCCTTTTATGCTGTAGGTGAAAACGTCACCCGCAGCGACGCCTGCAACCACAGTTACGCTGGGCGGCTGCTCAGGCAAAGGCCGAGTTAACAAAAGTGCCGCAAAAGCAGCAACACATAAGACAACAATGAAAATAATAGTTCTATTCAGTTTCCTAGCCATTTGAAGCTTACATTCATTTTCAGGTATTTTAGCATATCTCAGCTTTAAGCCACAATATTGCGAAAGAAAGTGACTGTGGGTTATTATTTTCGGATTTGCCCACTGCCGAGAATGAAATACTTCGTAGTAGTCAAGTGTTGAGCGCTCATTGGTCCCCGTGCATGCAGCTTCTGCGTGCTGATTCCAATCTCCGCGCCCAAACCGAACTGGTTGCCATCCGTGAAGCGCGTGGAAGCATTCCAGTAAACAGCGGCAGAATCCACTTCCCTGATGAAACGCCAAGCCTTCTCAAAACTCGCCGTCAAAATAGAATCAGAATGCTTGGTGCCGTACTTGTTTATGTGCGCAATAGCTTCATCTAAGTCCTTCACGACTTTTACGCCGATTATTAAATCCAAATATTCGGTGTACCAGTCCTCTTCAGTGGCAAGCTTCACGCCTGCAACTATTTTTGCCGTTTTCTCGCAGCCCCTAACTTCAACGCCTTCCGCCCTGAGCGCTGCGATTGCCACGGGCAGAAACCGCTCCGCTACGCTGCTGTGCACGAGAAGCTTCTCTGCAGCGTTGCACACGCCAGGTCTCTGGCACTTCGCGTTCACGATTATAGGCACAGCCTTGTCCAAGTCAGCGTCTTCCTCAACGTAAACATGGCAGTTGCCCGTTCCAGTTTCGATAACTGGAATAGACGCTTTTTCCACCACCGTCTGTATTAAGTCAGCTCCGCCGCGGGGAATCAGCACGTCCACGTACTTGCGCATTTGCATGAATTCTTCCGCCACGCGCCTATCGGTTGAACTGACAACTTGCACCGCGTCAACGGGCACCGCAGTACTTGCCAATGCACCGCGCAGCACGTTGCCTATTGCCACGTTAGAGTTTATAGCATCTGAACCGCCTCTAAGAATCACTGCGTTGCCTGATTTTATGCAGATTCCCGCTGCATCCGACGTAACTTCTGGTCTAGACTCGTAAATTATGCCTACAACGCCTAAGGGCACACGCATTTGCCCAATTACTAAGCCGTTAGGTCTAGTCCATGTGCTGATGATGGCGCCTATGGGGTCAGGCAGCTCCGCTACTTCGCGTAAGCAACGTGCCATGTTCGCTATTTTGCGTTTGTCCAAAGCCAGTCTGTCCAGCAATGCGGGTTTTAGCCCTTTAGCTTTGGCGGCATCCGCGTCTTTCTTGTTGGCTGCGAGAATTTTATCCGCGTTTGCCTCAAGCGCGTCAGCCATCTTGCAGACAGCCTCAGCCCTAGCGTCACCTGAAAGTTTAGCCAGTTGAACAGAGGCAGCTTGCGCTTTTTTACATAGTTCCCGTATCATTTTTCTTCACTTATGAGGTGTATATGCTTATGTTCAATAACTTCTTTTTGGCGAATGTACCCCAGTTTCTTCTTAACTTGGCTGATTTGTAAGCCTTTTATCAAGTTTAACTCGCCACTGTTATAGTTCGGATTTCCCTTGGCGAATTCAACGTTATTCTCATCAACTATGCTTACAACATCGCCTACGTTGAAATGCCCAATAACCTTGCTTACGCCTACAGACAGAAGACTTGAGCCTTCCAGTATCGCTTTTTTGGCGCCTTCGTTAACGTGGATTTGCCCTTTAACTGAAGCGCCGTAGGCTATCCACCGTTTCACGGCGGGCATCCGCTTCTGCGCTTTAAAGTACGTGCCCACTTCCTTGCCAGCGAGAATGTCCATGAGCACGTTTTCTCTTCGGCTGTTAGCCACCACCACGGGTATGCCGCATGTTGTCGCGATTTCCGCTGCTCTCACTTTGCTTTGTATTCCGCCTCTGCCCCACTTGCTTTTCCCGTTAAGCGCGTTTTTCAGTTCCGAAGTGATGTTTTCCACGGTTTTTATCAGCGTTGCCTCAGGGTTCTGCGGGTCAGTCGTGTACAAGCCGTCAACATCAGACAATATAACCACAAGGTTTGCTCTTACTGCGTTGGCTACGAGAACTGAAAGTATGTCGTTGTCGCTGAAATTCACTCTATAACCTTCAGTTAACGGCGTCAGTTCGTCAACGGATGTGACGTCGTTCTCGTTTATTATGGGGATAACGCCTGTTTTCAGAAGCATCTCCAAGACGTTGCATGTGTGTACGTAGGAGACTCTGTTGGACAGGTCCTCTGCAGTGAGCAGGATTTGGGCAACTTTCAACCCGTGTTTCTTGAATAGTTCGCGGTACTTCGCCATGAGCACGCTTTGTCCTGTGGCGGCTGCGGCTTGCTGGAAAACGATGTCGTTGGGCTTCGAAGCTATGCCCAGTTCAGCTATGCCTGCCGCTACAGCGCCAGAGGTTACTAGGACTATTCTGTCGCCTTGCTTGTGCGCAGCGGCTATTTGATTGGTTAGCCTTTGCATTTCTTCTTGGTCAAGTTTGCCTTCGCTTGTGGTTATGCCGCTGGTGCCAACTTTCACCACGATTAATTTTGAAGCCATTCAACATCCCCTTTTTTTATCCAACGTGCAGATTATACTGAAAGTTGTCTTATTACTGCAAATATGTTCATCCACCTTAAAAACGCAATGCCATGCAGAAGTCGTGCGAAGTGAAAGTTAATTATGTAACAAGCGAATTTAATTAGGAGGCGCAAGTGAACCGTGAAGATTACAGAGAAAAACCTCGTGAAAGGCTTCGTTAAGGTAGTTCCAGACTCGGTGGATGACCTGTGGCACTTGTACAACGTCATCTACAAGGGCGATGAAGTTTACGCTTACTCTTCACGAGCAATTAAATCCGACCAAGAATATTCACGGCCAAAAAGCGGCGAACGCTTTTCAGTTTTCATGGGCGTTACTGTGGAATCCGTAAGCTGGGACAAGTTCCTCGGCAAACTAAGAGTTCACGGGTTAATTTGCCACGCGCCAGAAATCATCCCAACAGGCGCGCATCACACGCTTAACATCTCGTTAAATAAGCCAGTGACAATTGTGAAGAAAGAATGGCCTAAGCACGTTGTTGACAGGTTAATGCGGGCTAGTGAAACCGAAAAGCCCCTGCTGATTCTTGCTATTGATGATGAGGGCTTCGCCATAGCTGAAACCAAGCAGTACGGCGTGGAAATGAAAGTGGAGGAACACGTGAAACTGCCTGGAAAACTTGAAGCTGAAAAACGAAGCGCCGTCATGAAAGACTACTTTAACCGTGCATTGAACAGCCTAAGCCAACTGTGGGCTTCGCAGCATAATCTCATAGTGATTGTTGGTGTTGGCTTCGTGAAAAGCGACTTTGCAAAATACGTGGCAGATAACGCAGGCGACTTAGCTAAAGCTGTTGTAGACGTGAAAAGTGTTAACAATGGCGGCGTAAGCGGCATCTACGAGGCATTGCGGTCTGGCGTTCTCCTGAAGGCGGCAGCGCAACTGCGCATTGTCAGTGAGACGGAGACTATGGAGGAAGTTATGAAACGCTTGGGCAAAGGCGAAGTCACAATCACCTATGGGCTTGCTGAAGTTGAGCACGCGGTGCAGATGGGTGCGGTTGAAAAGCTGATTATAGCGGACACGATGCTGCGCGACTCTGAGGAGGAGCAGCGTTTGCATTTGGAGACGCTTATGCACGCGGTGGAGCAGCGGCGCGGCAGCGTTGCCGTGGTCAGCACAGAACATGAGGCAGGCGCGAAGCTGCTTGCTTTGGGCGGAATTGCGGCGTTGCTTAGGTTTCCAATTTACCGTGATACCCAAAAGCAATAAGCCCTGAACCATAACAAATAATAATGCTTGAAAAGGACAACTTAATATTTCTGAGAAAACGTAATTGAATGAGTTACGCGTTAAAAGGCAACTGAAGCCCGAGAAAGTGGCCGAGGTGAGGTATCTCCCCATCAGATGGCGATGTTGGCCAAGCTCGTTGGTGGCGATGTTACTCTTTTGTCTTCCTTCTCTCCGTTCTCCCTTTTTTCTTAAAGATGGGAATTCAAACTTAGTTTAGGGTGTTGCTGTTTGGCTGAAGCTTCTGATGGTGGAAGTCAAAATTTTTCTTGCTCAAAGTCAAAAGTCAAATTTGACTTCTGTACTGTTCGCACTCGTGTGATTCCTATTCTTAAGGGCGTTGAGGTTAAGATGTATCCTGCAAAGATAGGAAGGGCTCGTGGATGGAAGAAACAGCATGTTGCTTATTACGTAGCGAAGCTTGAGAAGGCAGGGTTAATTCGTAGGTTGAAGCGCAGCAGCTTTGTGGATTACGAGTTAACCGAGCGAGGTCAAAACTTTCTCATATCATGTGAGGGCGTGCTGTTTAGCACTGGGGTTTTTCGGTTGCATCGGTGTTTCTTCAAGTTTCCAATTTTGCGTGAGGGGAATTATCCTTTGGGCGATTTTAAGCGTGTAGAAATGCAGAATTGGACTGCGCTTTTGGGTTTGGAGCAGGGCGTTAAGGTGCGTAAGACTACGGGTTCTTGGATTGTTCATATGGAGACTTTGTATGGTCGTAGTCCTGGGGAGTTGGTGACTTTGGCTAAGAATTTAGCTGATCGGGTTTCTCAGGGTTTGATGAGCAAGTATGGGTGTGTTCTCGGTCAAGGGATGATTAGTAAGCGTCATGAGTTGGGAGTGGATGATCCTGTGGCTCAACTACTTAACCAGCATTTCACAGTTAGCACACCTAAACGAGTAATTGATGATAGCCTAGGAGAAGGTGAAGGCGAGATTGACCATCTTGGTCGGGATGCTGCTGTCGAGTATTTGCTGATGCCAGAACGCATCAGGAGGATAGAGGCTCAAGTTAATGCTATTGGAAGAGATTTGCAAGCGATAGAGAGTAGCTTGCAAAGCATTGCTTTTGTTTTGGGCGAATTTGGTTTAGACAATTTGCTCTTATGGTAAAGTGCTTGAAAAGGGTTTTAGCGCCCCACTGCGTACATCCATGTTTTAATTGACTTGACGGATGTGATAGGCGACTTTGTTGATAGCCTCGAAGTAATCTTTAGATGGCAAATTTTTGACAGTGTGAGACAATACAACGTAGTGTTTCTGGATTTCTTTGCCATCGGAGTTTACGGTTGAGGTGCTTGAGCTTGAATTCCACTTGCTGGAATTGTTTTTTTGAATTCCGTTTGCGAGTTTCTGCATTAAATCTGCGTCGTTGTTTAGTGCCGCAGCGAGAGCCTTGTTCTTACTTGCCCAGTATAGATTCAGAATTTTTCCGTCTTTTTGTTTTATCTCTAGGTTTATTCCATCCACTTTTTTTGCTTCTGTTTCAATTACAAACACCAACTTTGCACTGAAGGTGCTAGTATATTTCGCGATACAGTCAATGTGCTCGTTTTTCAACGTTATTATGCCGTCCACCCAACCCTTAGAGATTTCCGTAATTTCGGTCTTAAAACCTATGCTGTTCAGGAAAATCTCGAAATCGCCTATTTGTATTTTCCTAAGTTCTGAAGGTAGCTGTTTTAGAGAGCGGTCAATATTTTTTTCGGTTTCATCTTGAAATGGTTTTTCATTTATCGCCTTTAAGGCGGATTCAATAGGGTTGAAAAACTGACCTGCGTCTTTCTGTACTTCATTCCAGAATAACTTGGCTTCGGAAAACCTTCCCTCACTGAGATGTTTAACGATAATACTCAAAACCTGCGGGGTTCTCCCCATGGTGTGTCCTATCGTATGGCGCTTTCGGTATTCGTCTTCGATTGTCGAGATTGCTTTGTCTGCTAAGCATTTTGCCTGTAAAAGTTTTCTGCTGGAAAGTGCTTTTGACGCAGAAATCATGTACATCTCCCATGCACTCTTAAAGTCTGGTGCTATTACATTTTCTTCTTTCAAGATGTTGTCGCCAGCTTTCTCGTAAACTTCGATAGCCTTTTCATTACAGTTGATTTCTGAATAGCAGGTGCCTGCAGCCTTATATAACAAGGAAGCAACAATGGGTTGTTGTTCCGTTGATGCTATTTCTGCAGCTCGCTCATATATGTTCGCGGCGAAACCAATATCCTGCAACTGAAAAGTGTATTCGGAACTGGCTAAAAACTCAAATTTCTTACACAAAATGGCATTACGAATTTGTCTGTTGAAGTCAGCGTCATTCGGGCGAACCTCAAGGTCAACATATTTTTCGTATCCAACATATTCACCGCCCCATTCCTTGCCCCTATAGCTGATGTGAAGATATAATGGTCCACGACTTGCACCTAGAAAAACGCCCACAACACCTGTGGGCACCCCAGGTTTTAAATCCGAAAAGATTTGAGCGTTTAGGAGGTCTGGATAGTTTATTCTCAAAGACAACTCGGGGATTTCTATGTAGCTGTCTTTAACTGCCAACGAAACTTTCAGTTTTTTCGAAAGCGTCGAATGCCCGCCTAAATATGTTGCTTCATAAGGGCATGTTAATGAGAAAACATTAGCTGCGACTCTCCAATCTTTGGGATTGTAACTTGAATCGAATTGAGGCAAAGGTGGCAAGCGGAGATCAATAGCTCTTATGAGTGCTTGCCTCAGTTTTTCTCCAGAAAGGTTACTGTCAATTTGATCTACCAAATCTGCGAGTTCGGAGTCACCGATGGAATTTCTAAGCCATTTTTGAAAGTCTCCTTGTCTGAAATGAAAATTAATAGATCCGAGACTAACAACTCGCAATTTGTCAGCAAAGTTGTTCAGATTTGTAGCAGTTGTTCCAATGTCCTTTCCTGTTGAACTGCAAAAGTGAAAAACAGAATTCTCTTTAAGAGGCTCGCTTGGCTCCTGAGACATTGGTCTCACCTTCTCCTCCAAATATTTTCAGCTATTTGATATTTAACAATTAATGGTTTGTTTTATAAACCTAGGCAATTAAAGAAAAATGACGGGGGATAAGCATCCCTTATTCTTGCGCGTCGTCTTTTGGCAGCCAAGAGGCTTGTGCTGGTGCAATCTGGCCGCCGCAACTGGGGCATTTTCCAAGTCCAACGTCACGACACTTTTCGCAGAAGACCATGTGGCACTGCAAGCACGTAGTGCCAAGCCACTGCTCCCAACCTTGCTTGTCAGCTTCAGAAAAGCCTACGGTAGCCCCTCCTGCGGACTGGAGTCTATCCAGTAAGTTGCCAATTGGCTTGAGTTCACGCCCACATTTTGAACAGACTGCTGTTCTCCTGCTTTGATTCAAAGGGGTTCCCTAATGTCTCTGTCATTTCACATCCTATTAACTTTACCAATCGGAGAGTTACTGGTTTTCTAGTGCGTTGTGAAGTTCAATAAAGCTTAAATTACGACAAGTTTAAGGTTAGCTTGGGGGTCCTCATGGGAAAGCAAACAAAGGCACGCGCTAATTGGATTTTGGTTATCGTTGGTTTATTGTTAGTGATTTACGGGGTTTTGTGCTATACCACATTTATCCCGAATGGTTTTCATAAAGACTTTGGATTTGTATTCTTTGGATTGGGTGTAGCAGCAATTTCTTGGGGGTTATATGTAAGCCGAACAAGTAAGAAAGTGATTTTGACTGAAAAAATCAAGGTGACCGAGGAACCAGGCGCAATAAGAAAGGCCATAGGTGCCACAATATACGCATCACTTTTTGTCGTCTTCTTTGTCGGAACAATGCTTGTGCTGGGTCCTAACCCGGAGACCACCTGGATTGGCGGTCAGCCTTACGTTTTTGGAGGCACAATGCCCATGGGTGTAGCCTTAGCGCTGATACTCGGAGGATCCATAGCCGGTGCGATGCTGATAGGTATGTCTGTTCTCTTTATTGGCAGACGCAAGGTGCTAGTGACCCCTCTTCTGGTTGTAGCAGAAAAAAATCCAACAATTTATGATGGGACTGCAGGTCAAATGATACTTGTCTATAACTTCGGTGTGGTCTTTGGGGGCATTATCAAGTCTTTGGCTGGACGGAGCAATTTCATACTGTCCGAAGAGGGAATTATTTTCTACAGAGCCTCTGGGTTAACCTTGGCTCGATGGAGAAAATTCAAATTTTACAAGTCGAACCGTGAAACAGGTGAGTTTAAACTCTCACGCGGCACTGGTGAAGTCAACCTGACTTCTCAACAACAATTTGACGAGGTCAACAAAATACTGTCAGAACATATTAGAACGTCATCAACCAACCCGCAATATCCCCCTCCTCCACCCCCATAGCGAAACGTGACCTGGAAAAACCCCAAAAAACACGCTTCAATAGTCACGGCATGGACCGTGCACTTTTTCCGTGATTAGGCTGATGCTTTTTGCGTATTCAAGGAAGGCTACGCGTAAGGTTTCGCTTTCGCTTTGCCCCAGCTTAACGCATATATTGTCTGAATCCCTTTTTATGCTGTGGGCTTAAAACCCTTGCATAAGTGCAGCGTTTCCTAGGTCATAAATCGTTGAAGTCAACTGAGATATACATAAACATCGAACACACTCTCTTTGAAGCTGGCGCCAACGACGAGTTCACCGTAAGAATCGCTGAAAAACCTGAAGAAATCAAAGAACTCCTAGAAGGAGGATTCGAA
>CAYGYB010000014.1:0-11753 GCA_964354015.1 uncultured Candidatus Bathyarchaeia archaeon | reverse complement strand
GTCGCTGTTAAAGCAGTCACGTATCACCGCATGGAAATAATCAAAACCATAGGCAAGGTTACTTTGGAGTTTATTTTGGACATCTAAGCCAGTTTCAGCTTTTTTAACTTTTTCAGGATTACTTCCACTACGGTTTCTGGCGGCGTATCCAAAGTGTCACAGCTTGCTTCCACAAAAGGCACCTTTCTTTCCTTGAACAGCTGCAGAATCGGCTTAGTCTGCTCCTCGTAAACTTTGATCCTATTCTTTATGACTTCAGCCGTATCATCTGAACGCTGGTACAATGGTCCACCGCACTTGTCGCAGACTCCTTCAACCTTAGGCTTAAGAAACCGTATGTTATAGACTGCGCCGCAGTTCTTGCATATTCTCCGCGTGGACAACCGCTCAACAATTATCCAGTCTGGAACCAAAAGCGGAATAATAACGTCTATTTTGGCGATTTTCTCCAAGCTCTTAGCCTGCTCAACCGTGCGCGGGTAACCATCCAAAATGAACCCTTTTTCTTTGGGGATTTTGCTTAAGCGTTGTTTCAGCACTTCCACAACAATATCATCGGGAACCAGAAGCCCCTTTTCCACGTAACCCTTAACCTTCTTTCCCAACTGGGAGTTCTCTGTCATGATTTCTCGGAAAATATCGCCCATGGCAATCACGTCAACGCCAAGCTTCGACTGTAGCCTCGACGCGTATGTGCCTTTTCCAGAGCCTGGTGCTCCAAAGATAATCGCGTTCAATTTCACATTCACTCCTAATTCTCTTTCCCTTAAGAAAGGGAAGTACATAATTAAATTTGTGTTGTCTCCATGTTCATTCATGCGTCATTAATTTTGTGCTCGGTGCTTGGTGACAAGGTTTAATATTTTTTTCCATGTGGCATTTGCGTTTTTGCGCGCATTTTTTTCAATCAAGAATGGCGTGTCAACAGCTTTCAACATTGCCAAGTCATTCGGGTTGTCTCCTATGCCAAAAGTTGCTATTTTGTTAAACTTCTGTCTGTATAGGTCTCTCAAAATAATCGTTGCTTTTCCTTTATCATTGTCGCCTAATATGTGAAAATACCTGTTACCTTTGGTGTAGCTGAGGCCTTCTTTTTTTATTGCAATCAGAACTTCCATTTCGTTTCCTTTCACTACCCTGAAAGGTTCATCGTATTCCCTCTTTTTAGCCAATTTTGCCAAATTCAAAGTTAATCCTGTATCCTTCGCTATCTCTTCTGGGGTCATATCTCCGAAACCAACAATATTGGCGGTAGTCTGTCTCCTTACTGCTGCTAATTTTTTTCTTATAATGGAATAGGTGGCGCCGAGTTCAACAATGTAATAGCTACTGGTCATCTTTGTGTACGTGTAGTTTAACGGGAAATAGTCTTTTGGGATGAATATTGCTGCACCGTTTTCTGCAATGAAAGGGTCAGTTATCCCAATTTTTTCTCTGTAAAACTCGATTTCTGCTCTCGTTTTGCTGCTGCAAAACACCAACGCCACATCTGACGCCAAGAGTTGGTTGATTATCGGCTTCAATTTTAGGTAATCGTATTTTTCATCAAGAAGTGTTCCGTCAAGGTCTGTGAAAACTACAATTTTGGTTCTGTTATGCTTCAATGGCCTCTTTCCTGAGTTTTTCTCTGATGTCTGGCATGGCATCTATTGTCCGCAACCAATCAGGCAGTTGAGTTTTTGTAGGACTCGCCAAATATTTTTTTCCAGCTGTAACCACGATTTTTGATAACAAGTCTACATATGACTCTTCCTGATGTCTGTCAAAATCCAGATTATTACAAGTAGCGTCTGCATGATACTGTCGGATCTTATCCTGTGCCGTTCGTCTATACATTACTTGGAGACTCTGCAAGAACGGTTCTGCGACTTCTATACCATCCGTCTCAGTTAAAGTCCTTAACAAAGTGATGAGATTGTCTTCAGCTGTTTTTAGAAGCTCGTTTACGTTCATCTTTTTATGTTTATGCTCGTAGAAGCCCAAGTCTACTTCGCATTGCCGTCTGTAAGAGGCATTTCTGAATAGCTCAGCTAAAAGACCTACTTCAAGACCCCAGTCGCTGGGTATTCGAAGATGCGAAGCTAAGTCTCTGTAAATGGCAAATTCGCCTGAAAGCGCATAACTGAAGGACTGCAAATATGTAACAAACTTTGAGTGAAGTTTTTCTTGTAAGGCTTCCAACAGAGGATTAATAAATAAACGGGTAATTCTCCCATACATCTTTCTGTTTTCAATGTTTACTCTCGCATAGTAACCTTTAGCAAAGAAGAAATCAAGTTTTGGTTCAACTACAGCATAAAGCATCTTTGTGGGCAGCATCTTGGAGTAATTAACAATGTCGGCGTCATGGACTGCAAAGGCGTAAAGTTCGAGAGAAGCGATGCCCATGGCGATCCATAAGTCCTTTCCTTTCCCAGAAAGCTTTGTGACATCAAGTCCCTTCTTTTTCAGTTCTTCTAACACAGCAACAGTCTCAGGCTTATTACACCACACAACATCGCATGGAATTTTGAAGTTTCGGGACAATCGCAAGGCTTCTCCGTAACCTTTCGGGGTCTCCGCTGAGAGAGCAATGAACACTTTCTTGAGATAATCGCACTCATTCAGCTCACCTACTATCCTTGCCAGCACGGGACTCGCAAGGTCGCTTTCAATTATGGGTATTATTAGACCCGATGGATAGTCCTTGCCTAAACTTCGCAGCCTATCACTCATATAATCAAAATCCATGTAGAAATCGTGTATTTTTGTGATTTTTTTCTGGTCAAAATCCATAGCGAACACCCGCTGTTCCAAGATATTTTAAAGGATACAGCATATAAAAGAGTTTTTAATTAACAGTCATTGAGGATTGCATACGAAACAAATCGGAGAAAACCTGTTTCTGATAGACCTTGAAACAGGCGGCTTCAAAAACCTCATCGCCAGCTACGTCCTCACAGGTGCCAAAACAATAATCGTGGAAACTGGACCCACATCTTCGGTTTCCAACTTACTTTCAGGTTTAAAAGAAATAGGCATTAAAGCGGAAGATGTGGCTTACGTGGCTCTTTCACATGTGCATTTAGATCACGGCGGCGGCGCTGGCACCCTGCTGAAGAGCCTGCCCAACGCCAAAGTAATCGCGCATCCAAGAGGCGCACCTCACCTGCTCAACCCAGAGAAGCTTTGGCTGCAATCGCAAAAAGTCTTGGGGCGCGTGGCGGATATGTACGGCAAGCCTGAGCCCGTTCCTGAAGACAAGATAATCGCTGCAGCTGAAGGCATGACTATTGACGCAGGCAACAACATGCGGCTGAAGGTTGTGGAAACCCTTGGACATGCCGCGCACAATCTGAGTTACCGCGAACTTCTGAACAACGGCGTATTCACAGGAGACGCGGCAGGCATTTACCTCGGCGAGTTTGATGTGGTTATTCCTACCACGCCGCCTCCTTTCCGCTTGGACATTGCGTTGACTTCATTAACCAAACTCATTACCCTTAATCCCGCGTTTCTGTATTACAGTCATTTTGGAAAAGCATCTGACGCCGTGCAGCGCCTCAAAGACTACGCATTGCAGCTTAAGCTGTGGGCAAGTATAGCAGAAGAAGGCGTAAAGATGGGGCAGAGCGCAGAAACGATACGAAACAGAATACTTACAGAAGACAAAGTCATGCGCAAAATCGCTTCTTACCTCAAGGCGCACCCGATTTTCATGAAAACCGCCGTCGAAAACAGCGTGCAAGGCTTCATTGATTTTGCAGCGAAACATCCAATGTGATGTGCCGCGTTCAAAACTGTTTTATATTCAGCCTCCCCCTTTTTGTGTGAGGATAAAGCAAAATGGGAGAAAGCGAAAGTCGCTATCCAGTAGAGAAGGTTCCTCTTGAAAAACTAGACAATTACACATGGCGCATACCCCAATACAAGCAGGGAATGCGTGTTCCAGGCATGGTTTTCGCCAACGACAGCCTCATGGAGAAGATGCAGACTGACCGCACGCTTTGGCAATGCACTAATGTGACGCATTTGCCGGGCATTTACAAGTACGCCGTAACGTTGCCTGACGGGCATGAAGGCTACGGTTTTCCAATAGGCGGCGTAGCCGCAACAGACTACGACGAAGGCGTAATCAGCCCAGGCGGAGTCGGCTACGACATCAACTGCGGCGTTCGCCTCTTAACGACAAATCTTTCCGAACAAGCCGTGCGACCGAAGCTTGCTCAGTTAGCGAGCGCCATTTTTGAGAATGTGCCGTCGGGGCTTGGGAGCCGCCGCAAAGACTTCAAAATAACTTCTGGCGACTTGGACAGGCTGGTTGTTGAAGGCGTGCAGTGGATAATTGACAAGGGCTTGGGCTGGGCTGGTGATGCTGAGCACTGTGAAGAACGCGGGTGCATGAAAAACGCGAATCCCAGCAAGGTTTCAGCCACAGCCAAAAACAGAGGATTAACCCAAATTGGCACATTGGGTTCGGGAAACCATTTCCTAGAAATCCAGAAAGTGGACAAAATTTACAATCCGCGGACAGCCAAAGCGTTCGGGATTATGGAGGAAGGGCAGGTTACGGTCATGATTCACTGCGGTTCCAGAGGTTACGGTCATCAAGTGTGTTCCGATTACTTGCGGGTTATGGAGCACGCGGTGCAGAAGTACAAGATAACTTTGCCTGACAGAGAATTAGCGTGCGCGCCTGGAAAAAGCAGCGAGGCTGAAGATTACTTTCAAGCCATGGCTTGCGCGGTTAACTATGCCTTCTCAAACAGGCAAGCCATAATGCACTGGGTGCGGCAGAGTTTCCAGCAAGTTTACCGTGAAGACCCAGAAAAGTTCGGGTTAAAACTCGTTTACGATGTGGCGCATAACATTGCGAAAGTGGAGACGCACAAGGTTGACGGCGGGCAGAAGAAGGTTTGGGTTCACAGAAAAGGCGCCACACGAGCGTTTCCAGCGGGGCACGCGGATATTGCAGCTGATTACCGCTCTGAAGGTCAGCCAGTGCTTATTCCCGGAAGCATGGGAACGAGTTCGTGGGTTCTGGTTGGCGCTGAACGTGCTATGGATTTGTCTTTTGGTTCGACAGCGCATGGCGCAGGGCGAATGCTGAGTCGTTCCGCTGCTAGACGGCGCTACTGGGGTGGCAACGTGAAAACTGCTTTGGAGAAACGCGGAATAGTTGTGCGGGCTGCGAGTTCTGAGGTTTTGGCTGAGGAAGCTGACGCTGCGTATAAGAACGTGGATGTTGTGGCTGACGTGAGCGACAAGCTGGGCATTGCCACGAAAGTTGCGAGGCTTGTGCCAATAGCGGTTATCAAAGGATAAGGATTTCCAGTGCGACATGGCTGTGCTGCTTTGGCAAATCGTGATTATGGCAAAGCTAAAAAGGAAAGAGGACAAAATAAGTTAAGATTCTAGGGGGAAAATGAGGATGTTTAATGCAAAAGACTTTATTGAAAATTCGTTGAAAGAAATCAAGAAAATCGTTGGAGAAACCCGTGTAATCTCTGCCTGTTCAGGCGGCGTTGACAGCACGGTTACAACCGCCTTAGTTCACAAGGCAGTAGGCGACAAATTAGTCGCGGTTTTCATAGACGATGGACTCCGCAGAGAGGGCGAACCTGAATTTGTGGTTAAAACACTCAAGAGCTTAGGCATCAAAACCAAGTATGTTGACGCTAAGAAAGAGTTCTTTGAAGTTTTCAAAGGCAAAACCGACGCTGAAGAGAAGCGCAAAGCCTTCAGAGACAAATTCTACAAGACACTGGGCAAAGCCGCTAAGGAAGAGAAAATCAAGTTCATCGCGCAAGGAACAATAAAAGCTGACGTTATGGAAACCGTAGGCGGCATAAAATCCCAGCACAATGTTTTAGAGCAGATAGGCATCAACCCTGAAGTTTACGGTTACAAGATTCTTGAACCGCTGAAGGAATTGTTTAAGCCAGACGTTAGAAAAGTAGCTCGCGAACTGGGTTTGCCAAAAGAAGTGTCTGAAAGAATGCCGTTTCCAGGTCCCGCTTTATCGCTGAGAGTCCTCGGCGAAGTTACTCCCGAACGCGTTGCCATCGTGCGGAAAGCCACAGAGATTGTTGAGGAAGAAACGCGAAAACTGGGCACTTTCCAGAACTTCGCCGTGCTCCACAATGATAAGGCAACTGGCATCAAAGCGGGAAAACGAGTCTACGGCAACATAATCACTGTACGCATTGTGGAATCAGAAGACGCTGTAACCGCAAAAGCCCGACAAGTTCCTTATGAAATTCTCATGCGAATCGCGGAGAGAATAACAGGCGAAATCCCAAGTGTTGTCCGCTGCCTTTACGATGTAACTGATAAACCGCCTTCGACAATAGAATTTGAATAAACAACAGAGCTTGCCCCTGCAGAGGCATCTCCACTTTTTCTTTATTGCCTTCCGCAAGTTAAGGGTGAAGGTTAATACTCAGCGTTTTGCATCTTGATTGTCGAAGGCGTTTCTTCGTGTCATATAAGGACGAATGCGGGATCTGCGGCAGAGTGCTTCGCGCTTACCGTTTGAGAAAATGCGAACGATGCAAAAAGTTGTTCTGCCGAGACTGCATGGTAGCTGATGTTGCCACTGGCGACCCAACGCGCTTGCTGTGCTTGAACTGTGCTAGTCGTGTTGTCTCGCCGCGCGTAGCTTCGAAGTACAGTGGGCTTGGGAATCATTTGAAGTTCAGAGGCGCTTTTACTAAGCTTGTGAAGCTTTCTTTTGCGCGGATAGATGGGTTAATCGGCAGTAATCTTCCGATGGACGCGTACAGGGATGAGGCGTGGTGGAGCAATTCGTCTTCGGCTGTTCACGCGAAGGCTTGGCTTGATGCGGGTTGGGAAGTGCAGGAAGTAAACCTGAAGGAAGGCTGCGTGGTGTTCAAGAAAGTGCGCGAAGTGCCCTTTAAACGCAAAGGGCGTAAGAGCGAGATTAAGAAGCCTTTCATGCCTGTTCGTGTTCGCTCATCGAAGCCTAAGGTGCCGTCTAAGACGAAGGTGTCAAAGCTCTACGCTCGAATCAAGAATTTGGAGCGCCAGCGGGCTGCGCGCGGCTATGTTAGAGGTTTTAAGCCTATGTCTCAGCATGAGAAGAAACTGTTTAAGCCCAATGAAAAACCACGGTAGCCTGTGAAAAAGAAACATGCGTTTTCGGCTGGTTTTTCGCAAAGGCTAACATGGATAGAATGTGATGGGGATACGTTCTTGGCGACTTGTTTAGCTCTGCATGTTACGTTGCGTATTTCTGTTCTGGCGTTAGCACAGCAAAAGTCAGCTCGTTACGGGGCTTTGTGTTTGGTGTGGCTACTTTTCTTTTGGAGCCTATCCAATAAAGACTCCAGCCGATAAACCAGATGAAAACTGCTATAGGCAAAACGAGAAGCAGAGCTACTCTACTTCGCTTACGCATGAAGTGCCTTTAGACTGAATGGGTTAATATAACTTTTTAACATGTACATGTATAGCTAACTAATAATTCAGTTCTTTTTCAACTTTGAACAAACGTGGCTTTCAAAATTGGGAAAGGCTTTGCCGTTCCACTCCCGTAGCAGTTCATGCGGCGGCTTCATAGAATAATAATTGGCATTTTGGGCATTGCCTCAGACTAACGCGCATCTGCTTTTTCTTTCCAACATCTATCATTGGAGTGTCAAGTTCAAGCGTTTCGCTTCCACATCTGGGGCATCGATTCTTATACAACTCCTCAACAACTCCCCTGTGTTCCAGTTTGCGTTACGTTTTTGTTGGTTAAAAAGTCATCGGTGTTCCAATTCCGCGGTTTTCTGTTATGCACGTCCCAAGTTCTGCGAAGTTCTATAAACTATGCACCGCCGCAATGAGATTGTGCTGAGTAAAAGAAACTTTGATTACTTTCAGGACTAACTAATAGAGAAGCTTAAAATAGCCTTTTTCCGTGAAAAGTAATGTCAAGCGGCCGTCGTCTAGTCTGGTTTAGGACTTTAGCCTTCCAAGCTAATGATCCCGGGTTCAAATCCCGGCGACCGCACTTTTGTGCTCTGCAGTGGCTATAACCGCAGAGGAAGCACACTAGCATTGAACTCTGTCGCAAAGCCATAAATAAACTGCGGCTACAACTGAACAAAGTGCAAGGCGTCGTTTATGTCAACCAACATACATTCAGCTTACAAGAAACTTTTGGCTAAAACCAAAGACCTAATTATTCTCCAATCCGCCGAAGGCATCATCCACTGGGACATGGAAACCATGATGCCGCCCAAGGCGGTAGAACAACGGAGCCTGCAGCTTGCGCTGTTAAGCCGCATCAAGCACAAAATGAGCACTGCCAGAGAAACAGGAAAACTCCTGAACACTATACTCAAACATTCACAATACGCTACGTTAAGCAGTATAGAAAAACGCAACGTGCACCTCATCAAAAAAGACTACGATGAACAAACCGCGTTGCCAGAAAAACTCGTCGAAGAAACCGCCAAGCAGCAAGCTGTAACTGTGAACACTTGGAAAAAAGCAAAAGCCGCACGAAACTATGCGCTACTCAAGCCTGAACTTGAAAAACTCGTAAACCTCAACCGAAAAGCAGCAGAAATTCTCATGAAAGTCAAGGCGACAGCCACACCCTACGACGCGCTTATAGACGCTTTCGAGCCAAAAATGACCGCTACCGCTATCACTGCAGTCTTCAACCAACTTCAAAAAGGATTAACAGCGCTTCTGGAGAAAATTCAAGACGCGCCTAACCCGCCAGACACCACCATGCTTAGCCTTAACGTGCCTGTGGAAACGCAACGTCAAATCGCAAAAGCCCTCACAGAAGCACTCGGCTACGATATCACCTCACCGAACGCTGCGGGAAGAATCGACGAGACTGAGCATCCGTTCACCACAGGATACTACGATGACGTACGCATCACCACACACTATTACCCCTGCAACTTCGCAAGCGCAATCTTCTCAACACTCCACGAGGCAGGACACGCATTGTATGAGCAAGGCTTACCGCAGGAATGGAAATACCAACCCATCGGCTCAACCTGTTCCTATGGCATACACGAATCCCAATCCCGCTTCATAGAAAACATAATTGGGCGCTCTCGAGACTTCTGGGCTGGCTTCCTTCCCAAACTCAAAAAAACTGCAAGCCCAAGCCTGTCAAGCCTCAAATTGGACTCGTTTGTACACGCCATAAACGAGGTCAAGCCTTCAAAAATCCGCATAGAAGCCGACGAAGTCACCTACTCCACCCACATAATAATACGGTTCCAAATCGAAAGCGAACTTTTCGCAAACAAAATCGAAGTTAACCAACTGCCAGAAATATGGAACCAGAAATACAAAGAATGCTTGGGCGTAAACATCGGCAACGACTCTGAAGGCGTCATGCAGGACACGCATTGGGCAAGCGGCTTGTACGGTTACTTCCCAAGCTACGCGCTGGGAAACATCTACAGTGGGCAAATGCTAGCCAGAATCAAAGAGGACATACCTGATTGGCGCAGCCAACTTGCGGAAGGCAACTTGAAAAACATACAGCGGTGGCTGACTGAAAACGTCCACAGCCAAGGAGACCTGTACGACCCAGCGGAACTCATCAGAAAAATAACTGGCAAGCCACTGGACGCTGAACCCTACTTGGAATATCTTAAAGAAAAATACAGTGTGCTCTACGGGTTCTGAGTTTCACTTTTTCGTCAACTCGCCGTAAATGTAGCGAATTAGGAAAGTCAGAATCCCTGCGATGAAAAGAAAAACGCCCGCCCAACCGACAACCGCGTCATAGTAGTTGGCACCGTACAAGAAAAGCATAAATCCTAAGATTATTATGCCTACACACAGCCAGTTAATCCACGACATATAGACGCCTCGCAACATCGAATGCTCCTTCTTACGCGCTTAAAATATAGCTTAAAATATATAGAGCTACCGCTAACAAAAACACGAGAACATACATAACCGCTGACGAAGCATCATCACGCCTTTCAGGAAAACTTGGCGGAGCATCGTACCGACACTTTACCTTGAAAATCACCAACAGCTGCTCCGAGAAGTTAATTTTTTCCGACATTCTTATATACAAGATGCTACACAGAGAGCACGGAGACAACAAAATGTCGGGTAGAGATACTAAAAAACCTGAAACACGAGAAGAATTCATTAAAATATTAACTGAAACTGCAAAAAAATCGGCTGGAGCTAAGTCTAATTTGAAGCTTAAGCCGACAAAACCGACAGTATCTGCAATAGCTAAAACACTTAACATTCACAGAGACACGCTTTACACGTGGTTAAAAGAGTTTAATGTCGATTTCAAAGAAGTTTTAGATCAAATGCCGACACCTGCCATGATTGAGGCTGCAAACGATGCAGGACCCGCATATATGATTGGCGAAGCTCTTTTAGGAGAAGGAAACGAAGTTGCACATATAGACTTGATGATAGGCGACAAAAACGGACCCGTTGGAAAAGCCTTTGCCAATGGTTTAACAAGCCTTTCAGCTGGGCACACTCCGTTATTGGCAGTTATCCGACCTAATCTTCCGCCTAAACCGCACACGCTTCTAGTGCCCAAGGTAACCATAAAGAACATGGAGGACACTGGAAAGATTTTCGGACCCGCGCAAGCTGCAGTTGCGAAAGCTGTTGCGGACGCTGTGGAAGAAGACGTTATTCCAAGAGACAAGGTGGATGATTGGGTAATTGTTTGCAGCGTGTTTATTCACCCTCAAGCGACCGATTTCCGCAGGATATTCCAGTACAATTACGGTGCAACGAAGTTGGCGCTACAAAGAGCTTTGAGTAAGTATCCGTCTGTTGAGAAAATGATTTATGAAAAAGATAGAGCGAAGCATCCGATAATGGGCTTTAGGGTTCCGCGTTTATGGAGACCGCCTTACCTGCAGATTTCGCTTGATGCGCCAACTCTTGAAGGAAGCAAGAAAGTACTTGCGCAATTGCCTGGCAGCGACAGAATAATCATCGAAGTGGGCACGCCGCTGATCAAACGTTACGGAACAAGAGTGATAAACGATTTGAGGCAAACGGCAAAAGACGCGTTCATTGTTGCAGATTTGAAGACGTTGGACGTGGGCAAAGTTGAAGTGGACATAGCTTACGAAGACACGGCAGACGCTGTGGTTGCCGCGGGATTAGCGCCGCCGGAAACATTAGATGCTTTTGTGCATGAAGCAAAACGGCTTGCAATCTGCGGTGTCATAGACATGCTGAATGTTGATGATCCTGTTGGAAAACTCAAGCAGCTGAAAGAGTTCCCAGACATGGTTATACTGCACAGAGGGATAGATCAGGAAACTGGGCGAAGCTCAGGGTTAGAACGCATACAACTGTTGCGCCAAACTTTCCCCGGCAAACGATTCCTGATTGCAGTTGCAGGCGGCATCGTGCCGGAAACCGCGAAAGAAGCTTTAGAGAAAGGCGCTGACGTGCTCATCGTTGGCAGATACGTAACTCAGTCGCGGGACATAGAACGCGCAGTGCGAGACTTCCTTGAATTGACACCGAAGATGCGCGAAGACGTTGACCTCTTCAGAGTCCACGTGGAATAAAACGCGCAAATTTCTCTCTTTCTTTTTTCTTAAATTAGTTACCGT
This sequence comes from uncultured Candidatus Bathyarchaeia archaeon, assembly GCA_964354015.1. Lineage (GTDB taxonomy): Archaea > Thermoproteota > Bathyarchaeia > Bathyarchaeales > Bathycorpusculaceae > JAOZHU01. The sequence goes on along the minus strand of CAYGYB010000014.1, from coordinate 177 downwards.
GTCAGCAACAGAAAAGTTATTACGCTTAAGTCAACACAAACCGCACAGGGAAAAGGAGTAAACAAAAATGCCTGTTGTTTTCATCATAGGAACCGCGGGTTCTGGCAAGTCCCTGCTTGCAGCAGCCTTCAGCGAATGGCTAAAAATGTCCAAGCAAGACGTAGCCGTCGTAAACCT
>CAYGYB010000013.1:0-12069 GCA_964354015.1 uncultured Candidatus Bathyarchaeia archaeon | reverse complement strand
ACGCCTGACTTGCACTCAGGAGGTCTGGGGTTCAAATCCCCACCGGTCCACCAAACATGATTCTCCAGCATTTCCAAACATGATAAACCTTAAATGCAAATTACCAGTCATCATGCAACTATCATAGTGGGATTAAAGTTACGAGTGTGATTATCACGAAGATACTCTCTATCAAGTTACACCCGACAACCTTCGAGATGGACGCACTTTCTTCTTTTGAAAATCTTCAGTGGAAACACAACGGCAACACAATTCTATGGTTAGATGTGTCAGAATACGAGAAAATGAACGATCTTCAGGTATTGGCGAAGAATTTCAGTCTTCACCCTCTGGCGTTAGATGACTGTGTCCACGTCCGACAGAGACCCAAGATAGATGACTTCAACGAAAACCTCTTTCTTATCTGCAGAACAGTATCGCAGCACGAGAAACAATACACAGAGGGGCAACAAATTGGAATATTCAAGGGCAAAGACTACTTGATCACTATACACAAAGAACACATACCCCAACTGGATAGAGTCCGTGAGGAAATTACGAGAAACCCTGAAGTCGTTGAACGTTCCTCTTCATTTCTCCTTTACAGAATACTGGACGCGGTTATCGACGACTTTGAGGACGCGGTGAGAACCGTAGAAGAACTGGAATGTGTTGTGGGCAACGATGTTCTCAAGAATCCGCCACCAGCAAACGTGCTTGATTCAATCTACACAAACCGAAGCAACCTTCTTCTGATCGGTCGATTTTTGAGACCACAAAGCCATGTGTTACACCGCCTCGCAAAAGGCGACTACCAGCTTGTCAACAGCAAAACAGCGCCTTACTTCAGAGATACATATGACCACACTTTAAGAACCATAGAGAGGATTGACAGCTTGATAGATATGAACATGGGGTCGCTAAGTATTTACAGCTCCTCAGTCGGCAACAGGATGAATGAGGTAATGCGGCTTTTGACAGTTATATCAACGATTGGAGTGCCGCTTACAATCTTGGTTGGCTGGTACGGCATGAACTTTCGCGACATGCCTGAAATATACTGGGCTTACGGATATGCGGCAGTGATCCTGATAGCAGTTGGGTTAATTGCCGGGACAATTCTGCTGTTCAAAAGAAAAGGCTGGTTGTGACCATATCCTTCCATAAACCCCACGTTTGCTAAACTGACAGCGACATGGGACTGATTCGTCCTTGCTAGTCAAGACAACTTTACTTTTTCCGCGAGTTTTCCTCGCGCACCCACTAGTGCTCTGATGGGACTACCCCCTCCCTTTTATATACGCTAAACTATGCTTGAATTACGCGAGTATTTTCATCGTTCAGGTTATTTTGAGCAAAGTTTCTGCGTTATTGTTATATGCAGCTAGTGTAAAACAGAAAGGAGAGAATGAGTATGTCTGATATTGGAGTAACAATCAAAAAAAGCGTGGACTTCGCGGAGTGGTACACTGAAGTTATTCTGAAGTCTGGGCTGGCGGATTACGCGCCCATAAAAGGATGCATGATTATCCGTGAAGACGCCTGTGCCATGTGGGAAAAAATCCAAGAAATTTTCAACAGGAAAATAAGGGCGACAGGTCACAGAAACGTCTATTTCCCAATGTTCATACCAGAAGGCTTCCTGAAGAAGGAATCAGAACATTTTGCAGGATTTGTGCCTGAAGTGGCTTGGATAACTCAAGGCGGAGACACACCATTAGAAGAGAAGCTAGCTGTGAGACCCACCTCTGAAACGATTATGTACGCCACATTTGCCAAGTGGATTAGAAGCTGGCGAGACCTACCAGTCAAAATTAACCAGTGGTGCAACATTGTCCGGTGGGAAACAAAAGCCACAAAACTTTTCCTCAGAACCCGAGAGTTCCTCTGGCAAGAAGGACACACAGCACACGCAACCAGCGAAGAAGCAAAAAAAGAAGTTATGAATATCCTGCAAGAGTACAAGGACCTAATGGAAAGTTACTTGGCAATTCCAGTGCTTGTCGGCGTCAAAAGCGACAGCGAAAAGTTCGCTGGAGCCCTCTACACCACCGCGTTGGAGGCAATGATGCCTGACGGGAAGGCGCTTCAGATGGGAACCAGCCATAATCTTGGTCAAAACTTCGCGCATGTTTTTGACATAAAATTCATCGGAGAAGACGAGAAAGAACATTACGTGTGGCAAACCTCATGGGGCATTACCACACGGCTGATAGGCGCCATTGTCATGGTTCACGGAGACGACAAAGGCTTAGTGTTGCCGCCTAAAGTGGCTCCAGTGCAAGTAGTCATAATCCCGATACCCTACAAGGGCGCCGACTCAAGCGCTATAGTCGCTAAAGCCAAGGAAACTGCTGACAAACTCAGAGCGAAAAACCTCTCCATTGTGGTGGATGACAGGGAAGAGTACACGCCGGGTTGGAAATTCAACCAGTGGGAACTGAAAGGCGTGCCTGTCAGGGTGGAGATAGGACCCAGAGACCTTAAGCAGCAACAAGTAACCGTGGTGAGACGAGATACTCATCAGAAGACCGCGGTCAAAGAGGAAGAAGCCGCAGACGCTGTAGAAAGGCTTCTTGAAGAAATCCAAAACAACCTCTACGTCAAAGCCAAAAAATCCTTGGAAGAGAAAATTGCAACGGTGCAGGACTATGGTGAATTCACAAAAATACTCAAGGAAAAGGGAGGATTCATCAAAACAGCATGGTGCGGCAACCCCGAATGCGAAACCAAAATCAAGGATGAAACAGGCGCCACAATAAGAGTGTTACCCTTCGAGCAGGGAGAGCCCGCTGGCAACTGCGTCCACTGTGGACAAAAAGCGAAGAAAATAGCTTACTTCGCCAGATCCTACTAAACTGTTATAGGAGAACAAAAACCTTCCTGAACATGCTTATTTTTTAGTAATGTTTATTTCGACAGATGCATAAATGTGGCTTCTAAGGTCTACAAATTGACGCACGTCAAAGTCACCGCCAGAGCCATGAACGTGGAGTACGCCATACGGGACGTCATAGCCTACACTGACCAACTCGTCAAAGAGGGCAAAAAAATCTACTACCTCAACATCGGCGACCCACCAGCCTTCGACTTCCACACTCCACTACACATCAAACAGGCGCTCTGCAAAGCCATCGAAGAAGACGATAATCACTATTCGCCTTCGGAAGGCATCCCTGAGCTGAGGCAAGCCATAGTCGACAAGGAGAAACGCGTCAACCAACTGAACCTCGACCCCGACAACGTGCTGGTCACCGACGGTGTATCAGAAGGCATCCAGATGGTGCTAGCCACGCTCGTAGAACGCGGCGACGAAATTCTCTTCCCCGGACCCACGTATCCCCCTTACATCTCATACACGAAGTTCTTCAAGGGCACACCCGTGTCTTACCGAACAATCGAGGAAGAGCGGTGGCAACCCGATGTTGACGACTTGAGAAGTAAAATAACAAAGAAAACCCGCGCCATAGTCATAACCAACCCGAACAACCCGACGGGCGCGGTTTACGGAAAGAAAGTTGTTAAACAGATGCTGGACCTTGCAGCGGAGCACAATCTGCCCGTGGTTTCCGATGAAATTTACGACCAGTTGTCTTACGCTAACGGCGACTTCGCCAGCACAGCCTACCTGGCAAGCGACGACACACCCGTGATTGGGCTGAACGGCTTCTCCAAGGTATACCAGATGACTGGATGGCGGCTGGGCTACATCTACTTCAAAGCCAAAGACGACGAACTGAACGACGTGAAGCACGGCATCCTGCAAGAGTGCCGCATCCGCTTGTGCGCCAACACTCCCGTGCAGAAAGCTGGAGTAGCTGCACTAAACGGTCCGCAAGACCACATAAAAACCGTGGTTGAGAAGCTGAAGCAGCGCCGAGACTACGCGTGGAAACGCCTCAACGAAATCGAAGGCATCTCCTGCACCAAGCCCGAAGGCGCGTTCTACATCTTCCCCAAAATCCACGATGTGGGCAAACGGTGGAAGACCGACTTGGACTTTGTCGTGGGGCTCCTCAGACAAACAGGCGTGCTAGTAGTGCACGGCTCAGGCTTCGACCCAGTCTACGGCGCAGGCCACATCAGAGCAGTTTACCTGCCACCGATAAAGATGCTGGAAGAAGCCCTGAACGCTTTAGAAAGCTTCATGAAAAAGAAGAAATAAAAAGGCGTTTAGAAGGGTACGCCCTCTTTCGGGTCGAGCACCACTTTCTTGAACTCCTTCATCAACCGCTTCGTCACTGGACCAGCTGTTCCTTCGCCGATTTTGCGCCAGTTCACTTCGCGGATTGGCACAATTTCTGCAGCGGTACCCGTGAAGAACAGTTCGTCGGCGTTGAACAGCATGAAGGGTGTGACGTTGGCTTCGCTGATGTCGTAGCCCAGTTTCTTTGCGAGCGCAAACACCGTTTTGGCGGTTATGCCTTCCAGGGCTCCTGCTGCTGTTGGCGGCGTGACAATTTTGCCGTTCTTCACGACGAAGACGTTTTCGCCTACGCCTTCGGCTAGGCATCCTTCCTTGTTGAGGCATATGGCTTCGTCAGCGCCGCTCATGTTGGCTTCTATCTTTGCCATGACGCTGTTGAGGTAGTTGAGTGACTTAACTTCGTGTGAGGTGCCGTCCACGGGGTCTCGGCGCACCCAAGAAACCAATGTGGTTATGCCCTTAACTTTGGCTTCGTCATCGTGCAGCACGATGGTGTCCACTATTACAATGACCGTTGCCACGCGGCATTTGCGCGGGTCTAAGCCCAAGTCACCCACACCTCGGGTAACCACGAGGCGGATGTAGGCGTCTTTCAACTTGTTCTTGCGGCAGGTCTCCACCACGGCTTGCACCATCTGCTCCTGCGTCAACGGAATCTCCAGCATCATCGCGTGTGCTGAAGCGTAGAGTCTCGCGATGTGTTCGCGGAGCTTGAAGACGACGCCGTTGTAGGCGCGGATGCCTTCAAACACGCCGTCTCCGTACAGGAAACCGTGGTCGTAGACGCTGATTTTCGCCTGAGATTTCGGATAATACTCGCCATCTATGTAGATGAGTGGCTCTTGCTTTTTGCTCATAGGTCTCCCTCTATTTCCAGTTGTTCATATTGCGCGTTGGTTTGATATAGGTTGCGTAAATGAAATATGCGATTCGCTGTTACCCGTGGAACTGTGGGCGCTTACTGAGGCTCCGCGGCAACGGCAGCGCCTTGAAGGGTTTTCCGTCAATCTTGGCGTGGATCTTTGCGAGAAGCTCATCCACGGTAAGGTTCTGTTGTCCGCGGGATTCGCGGTCTCGCACTGCGAGCATGCCTGACTCGATTTCTTTTTCGCCGATAACGACAACGTAGGGAACCCATTCTTGTTCGGCTTCGCGGATTTTCTTCTGCAGCGTCGCTGAAGTGTCATCTATGTCCACTCGGATGCAAGACGCCTCGATTTTCTTGGCGAGTTCTTCGACTTTGTCCATGTACTTGTCGCTTATCGGTATCAGCCTGACCTGCGTTGGTGAGAGCCACAGCGGAAGCATCGGCGCTTTGCCTTTCATCTGCTCGCGGTAAGCCTTCTCCAGCAGCGCGTAGATGTCGCGTTCGATGGCGCCGCTTGGTGAGCAGTGGAGAATCAGCGGGTACTGTTTCTCGCCTTTCTCGTCCACATAGGTTATCTCGTACCGCTTCGCGTTCTCCACGTCAATCTGGTCTGTGCTGAGCGCCGCTGCCTTGTCTTGGTTGTCCACGAAGTTCAGGTCCCACTTCAGGATGAAGTAGAAGAATCGCTCGTTCCAAACCTCCGCCAGAATGGGTTTTCCGAACGTCTTCGCTAACTCTGCAAGGAAGGCTTTGTTTTCGTCGTAGAAGCCTCGTGTGAAGCGCATGGCGATTTCGTAGTCGTCTTTCGTGAGGCCGATGTTGGCGAGGACGTCTATGCACATGTTGAACCGCGTCATGAATTCCTTCTTCGCCTGCTCCAAATCCATGCAGAAGGCGTGGCAGTCAGGCATCGTGAACGCTCGGAGCCGCTTCAAACCGACGACTTCGCCGCTCTTCTCGCGCCTGAAACTGTAGCGTGTCAGCTCGTAGAGTTTGATGGGCATCTGCTTGTAGCTGAACTGGGCGTCGTGTGCCATGAGGAACTGTCCGAAGCACGCAGCAAACCTGAGGAATAAATCTTTGTCCTCTGACTTCAGGACGTATTGGCGGGCGGGAAAACGGTTGAGGTAACTAGATAGGCTGGGATGATTGAAGTCGTACATGATAGGCGTTTCGACTTCCATGGCTCCGTAGGTGTTCATCCTCGCCGTGACGTACTGTTCCAGCAATGATTTTATCAGTCGTCCCTTCGGGTACCAGCGGAGGTTACCTGGGTCGCTGCCTGCCTCGTAATCCGCAATTTCTAGCCGCTTCATCAACGGCACATGAGGAGGCACCGCGGTGACGGCGCGCGCCTTCTTGATTTCGTACTGCGAGAACTTCTGCAGATTCACGTGTCCTTTAAACTTGAACTCTTCAATCGGCACAAGTGAGCCATCAGGCATGAAGACATGCCAGAACGATTGCAACTTATCCTCAGCTTTCAGCGCTGCAGAGACAGGTTCCTCTTCCTTCTTCGCTCCACCTTCAGCCTTCACCTCGGCTTGTGCAGCGGCGTAGGAGCGTGCTTGCTCCGCCAGAGGGTGTCCCTTGATGCTGAGGGTGAACTGTTTGTTCCAGCCGAAAGGTGCACGATAGGTTTCTATGCCTGCTTGCTTCGCGTAGGCGTCCATGGCTTTCAGTATTTTTAACGCTTCAGCAGGCTTTGCCAAGTTGCTGCTTAAGTGAGCGTAGGGATAAAGCAAGATGCGGTTAACCTTTAACTTTTGCAGAAAAACGTGCGCTTCATTGATTGCTTTTTGAGCTACGGCTGCATCGTCGCCTTCTTCAATGGCGATGAAGAGAACTACGGCTTCTTCAACGCGGTTTTCTTTTTTCTCTGCTTCTTCAGCTATAGCGATTTCTTTCGCCACAGGCGTGAAAGCGATAAAGTTAGAATGTAACTGCAATATTCGCATAGTTGCTTCTTCCTTTTAGGCGCTGTAACGCCACTTATCTAGCGTCTTATCTTTTTTAGTTTTCTTCTTAAATTCCTTGTAATGTTCCCTGCAGAGGTAAGCACGTTTCTCGCTGCTGCTGACCTTTAACCCTGCAGACTTAACTTTGTCAGTTGAAATTGAACGGGCAGCTTCCCTGCCGCAACCAGATACGCTGCATTTGACCCCTTTATCAATACGTCCCAACGAAACACCTTCACATAGTTTTTCTACGCTGTACAATACGCGTTATTGCTTAATTCCTTTTTCATAGATAGCACGGGCTCTGCGGTAAATTTCTTCTTTTTCTCCGAAATATGTTGGACCTATGCCTTCAACAACCAGTGAGGCGGCGGCAGAGCCAACGCACGCGCACCATAAAGAATCTTTTTGGCGAACGTACTCGGTTAGAAAACCGCCCATGAAAACATCGCCTGCGCCTGTTGGGTCAACCATTACGGCAGATTTGCACGCGGGAATATTGTAAAGAGCGCCACCCACGGAAAGCACAGCACCCTTTGCGCCCAAAGTTACAAGTACAGTTTCAACCCCAAAATCGTGAATAGTCTTTATTGCCGATTTCATATTTGAGCAGCCTGTTGCAGCTTTGAGTTCATCCAGAGAAGACTTGTAAATTGTGATGAGGCTTAGCAGGCGTTTGTCAACTGAAGAGCGATATTTAACGTTTCCAGCGGCATCAAAGCTTCGAAGTAGACCTTGAGGGTCAAGGGACAAAACTCCTGTGCAGTTTTTTAGGTGTGCAATTACGTCGTATGAGATTTCGCCTGCAATCGGTGCGATGTGAATGGCTTTGGTGTGCAAAGTATTCGGCAGTTCACTAACGGTGATGGGCGAGGCTTTGCTTTTCAATTTCATGGTTCTTTTTGTCAGGTTTTTGCTGTATTTGAGGTCAAAACGCGTGGTTCGTTCATTCTCAAGCTTGACAACGCCGGAAAGGTCGATGCCTTCTTGCTGAAGCCACCACATGTAAGCCTCTGGGAAATCTCCGCCGACTTTGGAGATTATGGAAACGGTTCCATCCAAGCGTCTGGTTACGAAGGAAGTGTAAGTTGCTGAGCCGCCTAAAACGACGAATGGGCGTGGTCGGCTGGGCAAAGAGATGGAGTCTATTGCGAAATGACCGACTACGGTGATGTCAAAATCCTGAGTCGCCATTAAATCCACGTAACACAAGTAATATGGCAACTAATATATAGAAATAATCATCTGCAACATTATGACTGAAGCAGTAGTATGGCTTTTGCCAAGTCGCCTTCGCATTCTTCTAGGGCTTTTCGGGCTTCTTTTATGCTTTTGCCTGTCTGATCCGCAACGAGCTGCACGTCTTCTTCCGCTATTGCGAGTTTGGGAGCTGCGCGTTCAGGAGTTTTCTCCATGATTGTTCCGCCTGCAACTTGGAAGATTTTTTGTCCTTGCATGTTTAAGATTGCCACTTCTGGTTGTTCTATGATGATGTCTTTGCTGCTGGTTTTGATGATAACTTGTGTAACGTCTTGAACATTGTCCATGCTCATGCCCATGCGTTGCATCATGCGTTTTGCTTCACGAGGATTCATGCGTCTTTGCATAGGAGAACACTTCCATCAAGTACGTTATAGATGGAACTCTTATACTTAACTTTCGCTGGGAACTGAGGCTTGCAGAAATAAATTGATAACTTTTAGTAACTTTTGGTAACTTTATGTAACATTGAAGCGCAGGGTACTCTAGCGCGTGGAAAAGACTATAGCCCCCTTATATAAACTATAAATAGGCTGAAAAATGGGTTCTGGTAACTTATCGTCAGATGGGTTTTTCTGTTAATTGTCGTCAGATACTAAATGCATATATCGGTTTTTGATATATGCTGGTTTTTAAAGTTTGTCTTATATCGTTTATCGTGTGTTTCAATATTTTGTTGGGGTATGAGTATGAGCAACAAAATGTCAAGCAAAGACTTCATGGCAGGCTTCGACAAGATTTGGCAAGAAGGGCCAGAAGTCAAATACCAAAATCCAAACGCTTACCGAATATACCGAAATTAAGGAAGCATTGAATAGGTTGCTTCCTGAAGAATAAAAACTAACAGAAACAATAAGACTCAGAATCACCGTTTGTTTTGGCTTGCGTTCTGGATTAGTGTTAACCATTTATTTTCATCTTCGACTTTTATGCCACATGCTTCTGCTGGTGTTTTGTTACCGAGTGCTTCTTGGGGTCTTACATAGTTGTGGTAAATTTGATATCCTGAGAGTATAGGCGTGTTTTTACGCTTCAATCCGTGCATAGTTTTTTTCTCTGTCTCTGATTTCTCCGTTCATGCGTTCCATTTTATTGTTGTTGTGGTCGCCTTGTAGTCGGCAACAACGCGAAAACGAAAACCCGAGCTAAACTTAACTTTCTTTTGCACAACCATGCCTGACTTTAACGGCAACACCACTCTTGAAAGCCATCATCTCTGAACTTGACAACATGGCGCGTCCAACCGCTAAAACCTTGCCAGTTTCATCAACAACGATAACTTCGTCTTTCGCGTGAATTGCATTATCAGCTTTGACAACATGTGCTGCAAACACATCGCCACCGTCTGCGATGAACTTTGATACGTCATTTTGCACCGTGACGAAGCATTGAGCGGAATTCGCGTTTTCAACGATGCGTTGCGCGGCGGTGATGCTGAGCGATAACAAGCCGTCAGTGGGGCGGAGAGTTGCAAGTCTTTCGCCGTTTAAGTTAACGTAACGTATTCTTCCAGTTGCTTTTGAGTATAAGATTTCCACGTTTTCTGGAAAGAGCTTAACGCCTATGCCTTTGCCGAATTGGTAGTCCGCGATGCTTCTAATGCGTTTCAACGCGTCTTCCACAAGGGTTCACCGTTGTTCCATGCTTTTTTGATTCGACAAGTATAAACATAACCAGATAATAAAGACAACTGGGTGAAAAGTTATTGCGATGCGAAGTCTGCGGGCATAAAATTCACGGTAGCCCCATCAGGGCGATAATTGAAGGCGCTAAGTTAACAGTGTGCACTGAATGCTCAAAGCACGGGAAAATAATTTATGACGAACCAGCGCTTAAACAGGCGCCAGCAAGAAGACCCTTTGCGCCTATTCTAGCGAAAAGGCAAGCTCCACGAGCTACAGTTGATACTACTCGGGAAATAGTTGAAGGCTACGACTCGAAGATAAGGCAAGCGCGGGAAAAACTCGGCATTTCCCACGAAGAACTGGGCAAAAAAATAAACGAGAAAGCGTCAGTTTTAAGAAAAATCGAAACAGGAAAAATGACGCCTAACAACCAGCTTGTCACAAAACTTGAGCGCACGTTGAAAATTAAGCTGCTTGTTCCAGTCGTAGAAGAAAAAGTTACGCAGCAGATTCCTAAGGCGCAGAATAGCGAGTTAACGCTGGGCGACCTAATGCAGCTTGACAAGAAGGGCACGGAGGAGCCAACGGAACGAAAGCCATCATAGTGCAACGACGACTAAATCGTGAAACCTCAAGTTTAGAAGAACTCCAAAAGCTAGCCGAAGCTGCTGGATACACTGTTGTCGCGAAACTGGAGCAAACCAGAACACCAGATTCGCGTTACCAGATAGGTGCGGGAAAAGTAGAAGAGCTCGCAGCGCTCGTTAAAGAGACAGGCGCCGAAAAAATACTTTTTGATAATCCACTGAAGACAGTTCAATCATATAACTTGGCAAAAGCCACAAGAATCGAAGTCATAGACCGCTTTCAACTGATACTTGAAATCTTCACGAAAAGAGCAACAACTACGGAAGCTCAACTCCAGATTCAACTCGCGACACAACGGTACGAACTTACTCATGCTAAAGAAAAAGTAAGATTGACGAAGATGAAAGAGCAGCCTGGCTTCATGGGGCTTGGAGCCTACGAAGCTGACGTTTATCAAGATGCAGTAAAAAGGCAAATTTCCACCATCCAGAAAAAACTGGAAAAAATCCGGGAAAAACGGCTCTTGCATCGTGAAAGAAGAACTGAATTAGGCTTCACGGCTATTTCTTTAGCTGGATACACAAGCGCGGGAAAAAGCTCGCTGTTCAATGCTTTGACAGAAGAAACAGTGCGGGTGGGCAGGACGTTATTCACCACGCTTTCGACTACAACGCGGCTTGTAGAATTCGCAAAAAGGAAGTTCTTGCTAACCGACACCGTTGGTTTCATAGACCGTTTGCCCTTAACGCTGATGAACGCTTTCCATTCAACTTTGGAAGAGACTATCTTTTCAGACCTGATAATACTGATTCTGGACATAAGCGAAAACACAGAAACAATTGAAAAGAAAAACAACATTTGCTTAGAAACAATAGACCGTATAGGAGCAGCGGGCATACCGATTATAACAGCACTGAACAAGATTGACTTGCTGAATGAAACAGAAATAAAGCAAAAACTGGAAATGCTAAAAGAGAAAACCAAAAATCCCATTCTTACGTCGGCACTACGTCACACCAACCTTGAGCTGTTGCAGCAGGAAATTCTGAAAAAACTCGAAAATTATGTTCAAGCATCGTTCAGGGTTCCGATGACAAACCAGACAATGCCTTTTATGTCGTGGGTTCGTGAAAGAGCAAACGTGCAAAAGGTGAATTTCATCGACAATTCGGTGCAAGTTGTTTTTGAGGCAACGCCCGCGTTTGCCGAAAACGTGAGAAAACGAGTGGACGAACTCGAGGGAAAATTCGAAGCGAATCACACGGTTAAACAGGGATGAAACAGACCTGCAGGAAATCGTGGTTTTGAGGTGGGGTCATAGGATGCAGCGAGACGCGAGACTCACAACCCACGTTGCCTTAACAGCGCGAGCATTAGGCGCTTCAGGTTTCCTGCTTGCTGACACAAGAGACGAAACAATTAGGGCAACCGTGGAGAAGGTTACGGGAAGTTGGGGCGGCGAATTCTTTTTTGAAATGGGAACACCATGGAAAAGCGCTGTGAGAGACTGGAAAACCAAAGGCGGCATCGTTGTCCATTTAACAGCGTATGGAGAAAACATACAGACGAGCGACGTTCTAGACA
>CAYGYB010000012.1:0-12575 GCA_964354015.1 uncultured Candidatus Bathyarchaeia archaeon | reverse complement strand
TGGGTGAGTGAAAAGCTTCCATCCAGGGAGCAAGCATTACAACTTTTGCGTGAAAGCCAATGCTCCTTGAAAGTCATAAAGCACTGCAAAGCTGTGGCAAAACTTGCACTAGAAACCGCTGAGGCATGCAAAGGAAACGGCTCAAATGTTAATTTAGAACTTGTGGAAATAGGAGCGCTCCTTCACGATATTGGTCGTTCAAAGACGCATAGCGTTCACCACGCAGTTGTTGGCGCTGAAATCTTGCAGGCAGCGGGTTTACCAGAACCCGTGATTTCTATAATAAAGAGGCATGTCGGCGGCGGAATAACAACCAGTGAAGCAGAACAATTGGGCTGGCCAAAAGACGTTTACGTTCCATTGACTATCGAAGAAAAAATAGTTTCATACGCTGATAAACTAATCAAAAAATCGAAGCGAGTGCCCATAGAAGTACCCATCGAGGAACTTGCTACCGAAGGAAGATACGACGCTGCTGAAAGGGTTCTAAAACTTCACAAGGAAATATCGGAACTCACTGGCGACTGCCCATGACTACGTTAACTTTGCTGGCAAGAGTTCACGGCGTCAGCCAGTTGGACCAAATTGGTGAGGCCTTAAAACTTTCATTGGAAGGTCTAGACGTAGAGGCAAAGATTTTAGGCACTGTGACTGACAGGTGGGTTCAAATAGCCTTATCAGGGGAAGATGAAGCCATTGCAACGAACTACGTTGCTAAGGAAATAGGATTTTGCCCAACCAGTTTTGAAAACGTCAAGAAATCGTCAACATTAAAGGGATATGTTACGAGTTTTGAAAAAAGCAGAGAGGAACTCATGCTGGACGTGGGCGTTTTCCAACCGAAAACTGTCCATGCAACCATACCGTTAAGCCATCTGCAAGCGCAACTTGTAGATGGAAGAAAAGTTGCATTGAGAAAAATGGGCGAACTTTTTGGTTTTTGCGGAAACTTGCCTTTAAACATAAAGATTATCCGTGTGAACGAAGAGGAAAGCCGCATAGAAGCTGAGTTATCAGCACAGCAAGTTGAAAAGTACACGGTTTGGCGAGAAGCGCTTCTGGACAAGCTGTTAGTTTTAGGCGTAGCTCTTCGCCAAGTGGAGGATACATTGGAATACGCGAAGTTAAACAGAGACATCATCAACGTAGAACCCTTGGGGCTATTTGAGCATGCTTTGACGTGTAAACTTGGAACAGATGCAGCAGGGTTAATTCCGAAAATCGGCAGACTCCTGAAAAACGCGAAGTTCGCCGTGTTCAATCCTAGAAAAATAAGGGCATTCCTCGAAAGCTAACCTGAACTGTTTTACCACATAAATATGGCGAGTAGCTGAAGAATAGCGCTCTTGCAAGTCAATACCCCCTATATGTAGGGTAAAAGATTCTGTTGCCTTAGGCGTAAATCGAAATTGAATCGTAGAATCTAAAAGCAAGACACGCCAATACTGTTTCTTGGAGACTGCCAGAATGCTTGAATTCAAAACCGTTAAAATTGACCCGCCAAAAGACTGCAACATAATCTTAGGCATGGCTCACTTCATAAAAACAACCGAAGACCTTTACGAGGCTTTGGTTAACGCTGTACCGACCATCAAATTCGGCATAGGCTTCTGCGAAAGCTCAGGACCCTGCCTAGTACGGCACGAAGGAAACGATGACGAACTGCGGCGCTTGGCAGCGGAAAAAGCCTTTGAAATCGCATGCGGCCACAGCTTTGTGATATACCTGAAAAACGCTTATCCCATAAACGTCTTAGACAAAATCAAAAGGGCGCCTGAAGTATGCACAATTTTCGCGGCTACCGCCAACCCTCTGGAAATCGTCATCGCCGAAACAGCACAGGGCAGAGGAATCATAGGTGTGGTTGACGGGTTAAAAAGCAAGGGCATAGAAACAGACGAAAACATCAAAGAACGAAGAGATTTCTTGAGAAAAATAGGCTACAAACTAGGCTAATCACGGGCATTAGCCATAAGTTTACCTCGGTTACCTTACTAATTTTAAGCAGTCACCATAAAGCTATTTAGTCCGCTTCAAACATCACAACAGCAGCAATTTGGGATTTCTATGAACGCAACGGAAGATACGAGTTCAGTTGATGCTTTCAGGAAACAAGCGCTAGAACAACGGCAACTCCTCAGGCAAAGAATGAACAAAATCAAACACAAAATTGCGGTGATAAGTGGAAAAGGCGGCGTAGGTAAAAGCACCGTAACCGTGAACCTTGCCGCGGCTTTCGCTCTGCACGGGAACCGAGTGGGCATATTGGACGCAGACATCCACGGACCAAGCGTGCCCAAACTTCTCGGCTTAACAGGTCAGCACCTCAAAGTGGGACCGCCTGGAGCTTTTCCAATTGCAGGACCTTTGGGAATAAAAGCGGTTTCAATAGATTTCTTTTTGCAAGAAGAAGGGCTCCCGACCATTTGGCGCGGTCCACTGAAAATGACGGCGATACGCCAGTTTTTATCAGACATCGTTTGGGGCGAGTTGGACATACTCTTTATTGATTTGCCGCCTGGAACAGGCGACGAACCTCTGAGTATAGCGCAGCTTTTGCCTGAAATTGACGGCGTCATAATCGTTACAATGCCTTCGGAGCTTTCGCGAACCGTTGTCAAGAAGGCAATCACGTTCGCCCAGAGAGTAGGAATGCCCATAATAGGCGTTGTTGAAAACATGAGCGGCTTCATCTGCCCGACTTGCGGAGCCAAAATCGACATATTTCAGTCTGGCGGCGGGAAAAAATTGGCTGAAGAGGCTGGTGTTCCTTTTCTTGGGAGCATCCCACTAGACCCAAAAGTGGGCGTGGATTCAGACAAGGGCTCACCCTTCGTGATTGACGACGCAAAGTCCCCTGCAGCGAAAGCTTTCAGTGTCATCGTCAAGAAAGTTGAGGTCTACCTGAGCGAAAGAGGGAATACAAAAATGCAATAGACTGCAGAATTAACCGAAAAACCTACTGCATATTCTCTTTTTTATGCAATTGCACTGCTGCTAACAGACTGATAAAAAGATGTGGAGAGCTGATTTATTTCTCTTCGCTATGTCGTCATTGCTACTCTTTTGAGAGGGTTATTTCTATCGTTGAAACCATTCTGGACCTATTTTCGCCTTCTCTCGGTGGCATTTCCGCGGTTCCTATGGCTATATTGGTAACTTTCGCGTCTTTTATGAAACGATTTCGAGTTATTTCCGTGGTGTCAACTGCTGTGGTTATTGCTTGACCTCTAGCTTTCAGCGTTATCTCTTTAGTGCTGCCTCCTGAGAAAGCCGTTATGACCGCGAGCACATAGCTCATTGGGGGTTTGTTTCCAACGAAGATGACGTCTGATTTTTCTGCCATTTTCCTATTCACTCCTTTTTTATTGTTCATTGTGTTGTACCGTATGTTACTGCTCATATACACGAGCTTCCTTATAAACGCAGCAATAACTATCAGTTCCGTAACTTTTTCTCTTGCTAACCTTTCACTACATGTGCAGTAATACGCGTTGAATGACTACGTATTTAAGCCTCTAAAAACGTATAATTAATTGAGGGTAATCGTGGAATCAAGAAGCGGCTCGCTTATAGCCTACAATGTTTTAGAGAAAAAAATCATTAATTCAGGGTTTTGCACTCTGTGCGGTGCATGTGAAGCTGTATGTCCAGTTAGTGCAATACAAGTAGAAGGAGAAAAAGTCCGACGCTTGCATGATTGCTCCAAAGATTTGGATTTATGCCCAATATGCTATGGAATATGCCCTCATTCTGAAGCCCTTTTGCTCCGGAGCCTGAAGTTTGTTTCAGATGCTCCTATGAGAAACGAAGAATTGGGTTATTATCGGAAAATTGTGCTTGCGCAAGCAACCGATCCAAAGCTGAGAGAACAAAGCCACGGCGGCGCTGTCGTCACTTCGCTTTTGACTTACGGCGTTGAAAAGAAAGTCTTTGACAGCGCCATTGTTTCTCAGGCTGAGCCTGAAAATCCGGCTAAACCTAAACCTGCAGTAGCCGTCGTGCCTGATGATATTCTCTCAGCAGTCGGTAGCAAGTTTTTTCCCTCTTCAGTCGCTAAAGCGTATGGAAGCGCAGTGTATGGATATGGAAAAACAAACATAGCTTTTGTAGGTGTTCCTTGTCATGTGCTTGCTCTCCGTAAGATGGAAGCGTGGCACCACAAGATTAGTGATAATCTGAAAATAGCAATCGGTCTTTTCTGTTTTGGAACATTTTCGCTGAGTCCCTTGCTGGAACACATAACAAAGACGTATAAAATTAAGTCTTCAGACATAAAGCAAATGCGGTTATCTTCGAAATTTGTCGTTCAAACTGAAAAAGACGTTATAAGAATTCCCATGTCTGAAATTGAAGACCATATTATGCCTAGTTGCCGAACATGCACGGATTTTACGGCTGAACTGGCAGACATATCCGTTGGGGGAGCGTACCCTTTGAAGGATTGGTCCACGGTGATTGTTCGAACTAAGGCTGGAGAAGACTTTTTTTATAATGCAGTGGAAAATGGTGTTATCAATACGTGGGTTATGGAGCAGGAACCAAATGTTATTGAGCGTGTTATGGTGGCGGCGATGCAAAAGAGAACAAGTGCTCTTAAGGGAGCAAAAAAGTTAGAAGAGATCTATGGCTTTATGCCCGTTTTATTGCTGAGAGAGTCTGATGCGCTCGGTCAGACTAAAGTTAAGGAAATAATGGCGAGGAATGTCAAGACTGTTCCTTGTGATACTACTGTCAGCCAATTCTTGGATTTAATTGCGAAATATCATCATGTAGCGTATCCTATGGTCAATGAAAAGGGCGAACCTGTTGGGATAGTGACCTTGGAAGATGCTTCGAAGGTTGAAAAAGCGAAGAGGCAAGATACTCTTGTCAGTTGTATTGCTCGGCGTAATCTTGTTGTCGCCTACCCGGAGGAAACCGCGTTATGCGCTTTCAAAAGAATGGAGGAGCATGCAGTAGGGCGCATCCTCATTTTAGATCCAGCGAACCCTAAAAAACTGCTGGGTATGATCACCAAAACTGATTTAATGCATGCCCTGACAAATAATATTGAAAATATGCAATAACCTTCTCCCGCGTGACCTTTGAGGTGGTTTTATGGTTGTTAATGATGGTATTTGCATGGAAAAGTTTTCGGTTTTGGCTTTTGGGTAGAGATTATCATATAGAAAACCTTTTAAAGTGGTCGTCTAATACTATGAAAGAGCGACATCTAATGAGGAAAGAAAAATGAAAAAATCTTTAATTGGCATATTGATGACTACTGTGATGTTAGTATCTATAATACTGCCGATAGTTTCAATTCCAGCAGTATCTGCTGCAGATAGCGCTGATTGGTACATGACTGTTTCTGGTAATTTGAGCACAGACGCATACAAGCTTTATCCATTCTCGGCTTACAACAGCTTGAAGATTGGCTTTTCAAAGTTCGGTGAAATTATCAACAGCAACGATAACGTTGGTTTGGAGTATGGTTCTGTTGACCCGTTTGCTCCCGCCTCTGGCTCTAGCGTTGGCAATATCGTTAAGTCTGCGTGGCTTAACGGTTGGATCTGCAACATAACGTACGTCCACACTATACGAAGTGAATTACGCAATGTTTGGGTTTCTGCTCAACACGGAGACCCGAACGGCGTCACGTATGGTGGCGACTGGATCCGAGTGGACTTCCTCAACGACAAAAGCATTGCGTATGGTGATGAGGATCCGCGTGATCCAGGGTACATTATGGGGAACTACGCTGCAGGTGACCAGAACTATGGCGGAAGAAAGACGAACGGTACAACAGTGACTGATCCGTTGCAGGTGCTTTATGATGGTCCAAGAAGCTTTGTTGCTTTGCTGAAGACGAGGGTTTACGACCACTTCCTGTATCAGTCCGATAACACAGCTGAGGACATTCCGTTGCTTGAAGTGCGCTTCATGATTATCTTCGAGAAGTGCAAGAAGGAAGTTGTCGTGTTCAAAGAGTTGAAGACTCTTGTCACCGACAAGTACACTGACATCTTGAAGGTGCAGTTCAGCAACAGAGGCGAAGTTGACTTAGGCACAGACGCTGATGGTTACGCGAGCTACTTCCACTTCTACACGCAGGGCACAATATCGTGGCCTGGATCCCTATACAATGACACATTAGCAGAGGGTCTGCCCACAGTTTACGACCGTAACTGGGTTCTGAACACGACAGAAAGTCCATCGACATCAACATGGAAGAACTTCAGTGCTGCAGGTCCGTACCCGCAGACTTCAAGCGCTACGTATGACTTGGCCGTGGCAATTAACCCAAATGTTGGCTACTTTGGCTATACATGGTGGGCTGCTTTCTGGCCGAGCTTGAGCGACTGGAGCATTGACGGGTGGCCTAATTGGTGGCACTCGTTGACCGCGCTTGATGCGCACACGATT
Organism: uncultured Candidatus Bathyarchaeia archaeon; assembly: GCA_964354015.1. Lineage (GTDB taxonomy): Archaea > Thermoproteota > Bathyarchaeia > Bathyarchaeales > Bathycorpusculaceae > JAOZHU01. The sequence continues at coordinate 6,167 of CAYGYB010000012.1, read as the reverse complement.
GACAGCAGAGTGAATGATACTTACCCGAGGACTGAGCCTACGATACCTTACTACATTGGCGAATGGGACGTTGAACTGAAGCCCCATGGCAAAGAAACTCCTTCAGGCGGGATGGATCAACAGATGTACAGGTTCGTCACCGTCTACGGTGTTTCTGACAAGCAAGACGGACAAGACTATGACCAAGGTACACTTCCCTACCCACCGTTCCATTATCAGAACTTGATTGACAGCGAAATGGCGTATCAGCTTGCAGAAGTATTCAATCCGTGGGACTTGCAGCAAGCAGTGCATAAGACGATGAGAAGCTGGGTTGAATGGACTACAGGATCAACAACATACCTTACTCTTAGGAAGCCCGTGGTGGTGGTAAGTCCAAGCATTGGAGTTTACAACCAGGGTTCTGAAAGAGTCATCGACTACAATGGCACATTTGGTGCTGGAACATTGTACAGAACTGCTCTCTTCTCTCAATACACCTTTACGCTGAATGCTAATGGAACCGCAACTGTAGGAGGACTGAATGCTACCCACCTCTACAAGATACTCTACAACACACTGCCAGATGTTTCAGGCTCAGCAGTTGCTGCGAGCACTTTCACCTCAGAACTCTTCAACTCTACGGACGGCAGTTCACTTGCAAACGGAACCACCGTCACTGCGAGGACAGCAACCTCCACTTGGGACGACAACATCGATGTCACACACAGCTTTAGCGCAACTGTTCCAGCTTTCGCAGTGAACATGACTTATGCTAATTCATCGTCACCAGCGGTTCTGGCTGCTGCTCTAGCTGAAAACTGGACAAACACTTGGTCAATTGCAAAGGCGTACAACGAAACCAACTTCAAAGTGTTCCTAGGCGAAACATACGTAGCAACTCTAGAGAACTTGTACGACCCAATCAACGTTACACTTGCCAACACGACGTTCTTGTTCGACTTCGGCTCAATTTCAAAGAGTTTGAAGTCCCCAGACCTTGCCGCAGTTATTTGGCCAAACGACAAATCTGAAACAGTACACGTTGCCTACCTTAACCACTCGATAAACTTCGCAATCAGCATCACAAACACGAACTATTCAATTACACAAGAAGCAGGCGCAGGTGTAACACTCAACCAAACGTACGCTGTAACAGCCACATTGACAGTTACTGCTAACTACCGAGACTACTTGATGGGCCGCTACGAGTGGGCAGTTGTCGGCAGAGATGCCGCATCTGTTGACTCAGCTGGCGCAGCATTGGTTACTGCAGCTTTCAAGAACAAGCAGGTTGAGATCTGGATGGCAGGCGCAGACATGATGAATCCTTTGGTAGCTAACCAGATGCCATGGGTAATGTCAAAGATGACTGAAGGCGACAACTGGGTAAACTACCTCAAGACAGGCTCTGGCACAGACCCAGGAAACTATAGAGCGTACCTCAGAGACGACTGGTGCAAGTTAGGCACTTCAGCAAACGACGAGATTCCTGTTGCTTCCTCTAACCTGATTGGCGTGGGTGGTCCGCTTGCAAACTTGCTTGCGTACTACGCAAATGACTTCACAGACGCTATGTTCGGATTAGCTGACTTCACGAACTACACAGCTTGGGAGAACAAGATTGTGGCGAAGACATGCTGGAACCACACACAAGGCTACGTTGACAGCAACACAGTCGGCTACGCAGTGGTAACAACGTACAGAGACATAAACGAGACAGTGGTGTTCCTAATATGGGGCAACTGGGGCCGCGATACGTTCTACGCCACCAGATGGTTCCATGAGCACCTAGTCTACCAGTTGCAGTCAGCTCCCGCAGGTCTCACGTCAGTAGTGGTGAGGATCGCCTACCAAAGCACAGCTGAGGGCTACAAACCAACCGGCTTCAGTATCGTCGAATGCTTAGGCACCATAAGTGAAAGAACTTGGGTGCACGGCAGCTTGACCAAAGGCGGAATACACGACCCATAAAAAAACAAACACCCCTTTTCTTTTTTTAGTATCTTTAATATTCTAAACCACCAAAACAGACTAGCATATGCTCTCTAAACTTGTAGAAAAACCTCCTAAAGATGAAAGAATTCCCCTCTCAAGGAAACAGGAATAAAATAAACCTCGGCAAAAATTCAATAAACTATAATAAATGTCAGATTCACAATGCAGCGTGGGCTCTAATAATCAACGATTCTTCACATAAACCTCAGTCCAACGAAAACTATACAGCACCATAAAAAAGGCAATTCTTAAAAACACCTTCAAACATCATAACAGGTCACAATGAAAAAACTTGAAAAACGCACCAAGTTAATGCTGACAGCATTACTCATAATAATCGCATTAGTCTCACTCACAATAATCTTTCTTCCTTCAATCCTTAACCCTAGCAATAACCCAATCAACCCAACAGCACAGTACTACAACCTCAACCAAGAAATCAAAGAATTTCCAACAGTGAACACATCCATAACCTTTACATCATGGACTTACATCTCAAGCTTCAGCATTTTCGAGGCAGACGAAAACACAAACCTAGTCATCCTCAATTTTACTCTTCAAAACATCGCAGACAACGAAATTAAGACCCGCTCCAACCTGCAATACTTAACAGAAGCAGCACCATTCACACCCCGCGAAGCCCCACTCTTAAAATATGGAGACTATTACGCAGAAGCTAAAACTGAAATCCCCTACGCAAACTACTGGGCGTTATGGGACTTCAAAGCCACTTTACTGCCAAAAGAGTCAACGAAAGGATATCTATTGTACGAGATATCAAAAGAATACGCACCAACCGAACTTGTTTACCCCAGCAAAGATTTACCCCAAATAATCATCAGACTACAGTAACAAAACATTAACCTGCCAGCGGGCAATCGAATTTTCAAAAGCCGCTAATCCACACATATTCTACTATAACTTTAAAACCGAAAAAACCTTGCAAAGACAGAGTCTCTAAAAATTTCGCAGATACCCTCGAGAACAACCTTAAACGAGCCTTATGGTTGCCAATGCTGCAAGTGGCTAACAGGAACCGCGCTTGCTACGCGAAAAAACCGCTTCAACAATACTCAAGAGCTTTTTCTCAAAAGCAGAACTATCAAAAACCATTGAACGCTCAATTGCCCGAACTGAAACTTTACTCCTTAAACTTTCATCGTCAAGCAACAACTTAATCTTGGCAGCAGCTTCAGCGGAGCTTCTGTACGAAAAACCGTACTGCCCCTCTTGACAATCAAGAATGTCAATCCACGGTCCACCAGTTCGAGGAACAATAGGAATGCAACCAGCCGCCATCGACTCAACAATAGACATTCCAAAAGCCTCCGTGCTCTGCGTATGCAAATAGATCTTTGCAGTTGACAAAGCCGAAAGCGTAAACCCATACGGCTTATTCCTGAAAATATGCACTCGCTTCTGCACCCCTAACCTTTCGATTTTTTCAGACAATTCTTTCAAGCACTGTTTTGACTCTTTATCGGCTATCCCAACCACAACAAACTCACAGTCTCTAACGTAACTAGCTATCTCAGGAATAATCTCAAGGCCCTTTGCCGAACGAAACCTCGTGATCGTAATAACAACATTTTCGCGTTTTCCCTGATTCACATGCATTAGTGTTTTGTTTGACTCAACTGGAGGATTAATCAAAAGCGCCTTTTTTCCTAAACATTCTCGGATTACCTTTTGGGTAAACTTTGAATTTGCCACCATTACACCAGTCGCATCGCCAAGAAATCTTAAAAACATCGAAAATAACCTACTGTAAACCTTCCATTGGATTCCCGGCCTAGGCTGAACGCCACGGGGAAAATGGGTCAGACGCAAAGGAATGGCATTAACATACACAACATCACCTAAATTGTCTACAAGTTCCCCTCCCATATTTATCACCAAGCTTGTCCTGTTCTCCGCTGTGATGGCTGAAAGGTATAAGGCGTAAGATAAAGCGACAAAAGCCTGTTTAAGTGCCACTATCGGCATTTCCGGCATTCTGGAAAAAAGGTACATCTCCTCATCTGGCTTAGATGCATCACCAAATATCGCCTCAACCAGAGCCCAGTCAGTCTTGTCTATTGTCGCAAGTACAATTTTGCAGTTCGTTTTCCTTAAAGCGTTAATCGCATGTAAACAAGCCCTCTGAGCTCCACCAAGCAAGTTGAGGCTCGGAGAAGCAATAATAATCTTCATTTCCTGCTGCTGCAGCTCCATTAAGGTCTCAACACGTCAACTCTTTAATGTGCTACTAATTATAACTTTATCTGCAAGATAAGCTCTGCTCGCTGTGCATAGCGTTCTCATAGCAAACATAATAAAGACTTGAATCTATACTCCTTTGATTCAATGAAGATGAGCGATAATATGACTATGGACAAGTTTGCAGTGCTCACGTCTAAATTGAAGAATTCCTTGGTGCTGCTCAAACAAAGAGGGTTGCAGTTCTGGAACGCTTTACGAGCACATCCGTATTTTGTTTTGCTCTTGGCGGCAATTTCCATCTATGGCATAGTCTTTTCCTATTTTACCGTGCTGAAACACAATGTATTTCTGAGCTCCGCTTGGGATCTTGGAGTATTCGATCAAGCTCTCTACACAACACTTCACAATGGCAAATTCCTTTATTACACCGCTGATCTATTTCTAAATCCCAGTGGATGCTATTTTGCTCAGCACGTAAGTCCAATTCTGTTTCTGTTACTGCCTTTTTACGCCATAAATTCTTCTGCAGTAACTTTGCTCGTGTTAAAGTCGTTTATTCTAGCTTTTGGTGCACTTCCGTTGTATTTTCTAGGGCGGGAATTATTAGAAAGCGCAAAAGCAGGTTTCATAGTTGCCCTCAGCTATCTATTGTATGTTCCTCTTCAAGGAGCCAATTGGTTTGATTTTCAGCCTCAGATATTTCTGCCCCTGCTGTTTTTCTCGATGTTCTACTTTGCAGTTAAATCAAAGTGGAAACTTTATTTTTTTACTACAGTGCTTGCAGCAATGGTCGAAGAGCATATTTCACTGGTCGTTTTTTTGGTGGCAGTATACTTGCTTATTACGAGTAAAGTGCGCCCTTTTTGGCCATCTCTTAAATCCTTTCGCTGCATGAATCGAAATTTGGCTTCAGTAATCACTATGGCGTTTTCTATACTCTACTATTTTATTGCTGGATGGGTGAAGAACTCTTTTCCGATAAATCCTCAACTCGTGTATGTATACAAGGCCCTTCATGTTTTTTCAGTACTCGGCGTAAAAGGTGATCCTGTTCTTTTTCCGCTTTACGTTTTATTTAATCCGCAGCGTGCTTTTGCTGCGCTTCTTTATGATTTCCCTCTGAAATTTCTGTATTTGGTTTTGTTATTTGGTCCTCTGTTGTTTTTCTCTTTGAGAAGCAAAGTTGTTCTTATTACCGTTCCATTTTTAGGTTTGTATTTGTTTTCCAATTTTACTGCTTATTATTCTGTTGGCGCGCACTATCCACTCTATATACTGGCGTTCATATTTGTTGCAGCGCTGATGGTTCTGAAACGTTTTCAAAATGCCGCAAGAAAATCGATCCTTAGGACTATTCTCATCGTATCAATGCTATTCACAATCAGTGTAAGCCCATTATCGCCGTTATCAGCTCCATTTGTTAAAGAAGGATTATTATGGTATCCTGTTGCTAGTCTAGAATCGAATGAACAAAAATCGACCTTGGCTGATTTGGTGAATGTTATACCGTCAAACGCATCGGTTCTAACTCAAAACACTATATTCCCACAAGTGTCAAACAGGCCAAATGCCTATGTTATTCCACTTTCGTATGTAACGAACGACACAAAATATATTCGTTCCCTCATAAACAACAGCGAATATGTGCTCTTAGATTTATCATGGCTTGATGATGACGAGAATTCGAACTTTGTCCTAAATGAAATTACCAGCAATAATTCTTATAGCGCCTATGCTCTTGCCCGTAATGCCATCTTATTTAAGCGCGGTTTTCAAGATGAACCATTATTCGTACATTATACCAATTATAGACTTTTATTAGCATACAAAGACCTTGTTACAGCAAATTATAGCCGGACAGTAAGTGATTCATCTGCGGTCAGCGAAAAAGTCGTTCTATGTCCCCAGAATACTGATGGATGTTTCGTATATGGTCCCCGCAACTACTTGCTTCAGGGTTCATATGAGGTTACATTCACAGTGAAGGC
>CAYGYB010000011.1:0-12784 GCA_964354015.1 uncultured Candidatus Bathyarchaeia archaeon | reverse complement strand
GCGGTTTTTCTTTTTCCACTAACAACCAAAACTTTTTTGCTTGTCATAATCATTCACCTTGGTTCCATCCTACTTCTTTCGCCAATTCGGCAAGCGTGAAGTGTGGTCCTTTCAGTTTTGCAGCTTGGGCTTCTGTGAACGTATCCATTTTCTGGTCTTTAAGGTCTTCGGGCACGCCCATAAACACTTTCAACTTCTTGTAAGCTGTCTTTCCTCTCGGCTGCTTAATCGGCAGCATTCCCCGAACGGTTTTCCGCATTATCCTGTCGGGTCTTCTATAGTGAAATGGTCCTCTTTCTGGAGCACCGACTTCGAGGAATTGTTTGGCTTCCGCCACTTTGCTTTTCTTTTTTCCCGACAACACGCTTTTCTCCGCGTTAACTATGATTACGTCTTCTCCGTTGAGCAGTTTTTTAGCGACTTTGCTGGCCATTCTGCCCAGAATAAGCCCTTCAGCATTTATCACTGCTACTGGATTTTTTGTAGTTTGCATTCTTTTCACCGAATTATCTTGACATTTGAACCCTTAGGATTTTCTTTCACAAGCTCAGGAATAGACAAGTATTTTGCCTTTGCGGCTGCCAACTTCTCTTTCGCCTTTTCAGATGCACCAAAAGCGGCTACGGTTACTGGATGGTTTAGGGCGCCTGCGCCTAAGACTTTGCCGGGCACAACCACTATTGCTTTTTTTTCGGTGTGCCTGTTTATTTGGCTCAAGTTCACGGCTACGCGTTGCCTGTTTGGCTTGGCTAAATGCTCTGCCACGTCCAACCATATGTTGGCTTGTGTTTCTCTGGCTTGTTTTTTCAGGAAACGGATAAGCTGTACAAGGTCGGGGTTTGTGGATTTGGTTTTTCTCATTTTTCTTCCACTTTTACCTGTTCTTCAAATTCCTTTAGCTGTTTGTCCAATATCTTCGTGGCTTCTCGGAGTATTCTCTGTGGAGGAAGCACTCCAGTTGATTCTATGTTCAGTATAAAAGCGTTCTTTTCCCACTCTACTTTTATGCCCTTCGGCTCTTGCGGGCAAGCTTCCACGCAGTCCATGCAGAGGTTGCATGCCAAGAGGTCTCGAACTTCCACTTTGTTTTCTTTCATAGCGAGCACTTTTTTGGGGCATATGTCTACGCATTTTGTGCATGCCTCGCAGGTTTTGTTTATAACGGTTATTTTGGGGAAGTACTTGTAAGCGCACATGGAGACAGGCTGCCATTTTGCGTGGTTTTTTCCTTTTCCAAGCCTAGCGTAGGCTTCAAGCTTCAGTTTTTGTCCTTTAGCCATTTTAAGGATGGGTACCCTGTCAGAAACTGGCACTATGCCTGGGTTTTCAGAGACTAGTTCTCCTGAATAAACGGTTCGTGTTCCTTCTTTTGCCTCGGCGTCCAGCGTAAGCGTTACGCGGCAGAGACTGCAGCCAAACTCGCTTTTGCAGGAGCAGTCTTCGGGAAGATTATAACTATCTATGTCCGTTTTTAACGGGGTTAATCCCAGTCTGTGGGCTATTACTTCGTCCTGCAGAATAGACGAGTTTTCAATCATGACGACTTCGTCTATAGCCATGCTTGGAACTTCAGCAAGCGCTATTCTCCGCAGAGCGTTCATTAATGGAACGTCTACGTCGCGAATGGCTAAACGAAGATTTGTTTCGTTTTTTTCAAGTACTTCGATTTTCACTTGTTAGGGCACTCCACAATGGGTTATGATTATGACTGTGCGGTTCAATAGAAGTACAAGTGCATTATTTCAATTTTTCTGTTAACAAGCGCGTAAGTGCATCGGTTATACGCGTCTTCCTCTTCTGCCGCCTGGTCTTCGTGTGCCGTCATGGGGAATAGGTGTGCATTCTTCGATGCGTTCTATGCGGAAACCGAATCTTGCGAAAGCTCTGATAGCAGCTTGGGCGCCTGGTCCTGGCGTTCGCGGTCCTGAGCCTCCGGGAGCGCGGACTTTGATGTGTATGGCTGTTATTCCCTTGTCTCGGGCTATTTCAGCTGCTGCCGTGGCGGCGCGCATTGCCGCGTAAGGCGAAGATTCTAAGCGGTCGGCTTTGACGAACATTCCCCCGGTTGTACGGGCAATTGTCTCTGCACCTGAGATATCGGTTATGTGAATTAACGTGTTATTGTAAGAGCTGAAGATATGGACGACACCCCATTTCTCGTTTCGTTTACTGCTGCTCAAAATCTGCCGCCTCCTCTTCTTCCGCCTCTTCTATCCATAGGCTGCCGTATTTCTCGCTGCTTGACTTCCGCTGTCATGGCTTGCCGCGTCGGATGTGCTGGGTCCACAAGGGCGCTTTGCTGGGCGTAAGCGATTTGTTGTTCTTCTTCTTTGGCTACGATGTAGCTTGGCACTGTTACTCGGCGGTTGTTTATGGTTATGTGTCCATGGGTTACGAGTTGGCGGGATTGGTGGATTGTTCTTGTTAAGCCTTTTCGGGAAACGATTGTTTGGAGCCTGCGTTCAAGGATGTCTTCTATTGTTAAGTCTAATACGTTGTCTAGAACTGCTGTTTCTTGGAGGACGCCGAGTTTTTTCAGGCGTGTTAGCAGTTCGTTCTCCATTTTTGCTCGTTCTTCGGCTGGTTTGCTTATGAGCGAGCGGGCTATGCCCCTTACTTTGGACAACATTGTTTTGTGACGCCAAAGTTCATGTTTATTCCTTAAGCCATACTGACCTACAAGTTTGAGTTCTTCTTGCAGGATGTCTTTGCGCCAAGCAAACCGCGGGGTGTCATACTTTTTCCGTTGCTTTTTAGGGTCTCCCACGCTTATTTGCCTCCTTCAGCTGGTGCAGCTGCAGCTCTCTGTTGTTGCATAAGTGTCTTTTTCTTGACGCCTAGAGCCTTTCCTGCGCGGCCAGTGGTTTTTGTTCTTTGACCACGCACTTTTAAGCCGTAAGCGTGGCGGTATCCGCGCCAACACCGTATTTCTTTTGCGTGGTCTATGTCCGTTTTTGTTCTTAGGACGAGTTCTGCGCTTATGAGGTGTGTGTCTTTTCCTGTTTCCGCGTCCTTTCTCCTATTGAAAAGCCATGCGGGTAGGCTGTATTTTGTTGGGTTTTCGATTATTTCTTCTATTTTTGTGATGTCTGCTTCTGTGAGGAAGCCAACTCTCACATCGGGGTTTACGCCTGCCTTTTTCAGTATGGCGTTTGAGAGGCTTAGGCTGATGCCTTTGATTGCTGTTAAGGCATAAATAGTCTTTAGGGTACCTTGCATGTCTGTACCTGTGATTCTGAGTATATGGCGAAACTCTTGTGACATTCTAATTTTTCTTCCGTTTAAGTTTGAAACTAACTACGAAAATGAGTCAGTATTTATTTAAACCTTCCTTTCGCAGAATGCTTATCAATAAGCTTATGTGCGCAAGTTTGTTGCGGGCGGTTGTACCATAGAGTTGGGTAGGTAGCCTGTGGAAAACAAATTGTATACTTTTAGTGACTGAAAGTTACTTTCTAGTGCTTTTGTTGGTTAGGTGTTTGTGGGGTTTGCTTGCTCTTGAGTTGACCCCCCCTCCCCTTTATAAAGCGCCTATGGCATAACGTGCGGATAGACCCCCTCTATAGGTTTCTGCATCGATTGACTATTAGGCTCCAAATATGTTGGCGCTCTTTGCGTCTGCGAGGAAACTATTTCGTTCATTATGTGTACGTTGAACTAGACACTTTAGGGTTTCAACTTTGGTTTTGTCATTTTCCTTGCTTGTGAATTGTGTACCCAATCAAAAATCTGTTTGTTCAATCCAGATGACTTCCGCGGCGTAATCGATTATGGGTGCTGTGGGCAAGTAATTATTTGACTGCGTAGTTGACGCATAGGTCTTCGACTGTTCGGTTCAGCGTCAGTTCTGCCATGTTTTTACTGTAATCCATGATTCGTCTTGAACTGTCAAGAATCAGCCTTAATATTGCCGCGATGTTCGGGTCAAGTTTCTTGCTGGACATCAACGTTATCAGTTCGTTTTCCAACGTCACAAGAGATTTGCGTTTGGAGATTATTTTCTCCGCGTCTTTGTATTCTCTTTTGAACATTGCTCGCGTGGCTTCGTCAAACAGTTGATGCGCTATGTCGTTGAACTTGAGGAGTTGCGAGTAAATTTCCTCGTCAATAGGCTCTTTTATGAAGAGTGTTTGATCTGCCACCATCTTTTGGAACGTTTCTAGACTGTTCACGATGTTAAGCGCGTTCTCGCCGATGTTTTTTATGTCGTTCACGGCGATTCTGTACAATAGAAACTCTTTTGGAGTCTTGAAACCTAACTCTCTGAATAGGTTCCTTTCGATGCCCCACTTCAGTTGGCGTATAACGTAGAGTGCTAAGCGGTCAACATCGTTGCGCGCGTTAACCACGTTTTGAAACATTTCTGGGCTTTTGTTCTTTAGCGTTGAAATGGCGTCTCTGTTCGCTGAAAGGGCAACTATAGCCATTCGTCTGACGGCTTTTTCAATCGGGAACTCCGAATGTCTTATCAGAATCTGAAAAGTAATCTCGTCAGGCGTTTCCTCAATTACCTCTGAGCCTAAAAAAGTGTCTCTGGCAAGATTCTTTATTTCGGTTTTCTGTTTTTCAGCGTCTTCTCTATTTTTGAAGTGAATCCGAATTATGTCAGCACCTATAGCGTACAGTGCTTTGGTCATGCGATATATGGATTCAGAGTCTCCTTTCGGGTCAGTAACGACGTAATATTCCCTCAATCTGCTTTTCTCGTTTTCTTCGCCTTTTTCTCTTAGCTTTCTCGGAACCAGCGCCAGTGACGAATCGCTTTGAACAGTGAAGGCAATTTCGCTTCCCCTTTTCAGTCCAATGTCTTGTATCCACTCTTTTGGTAAGGATATGATGTATGAACCTCTTCCTGTGCATTGGACTCTTCTATATCCTAAGTCTTTTTCCGCCATGCATGCTCACCGTGCATATATTTCATTTAGATTATGGTATGCATTATCTTACATATAAATGATTTTCAACAAAGTTATATAGAATATATGCCATTTATCTGCTTAAGTTCCATGTGAACAGTGAAATTTATGACGAAAAACACCTGCAAGGATTACGCCAGCTTCGCTGAGCAAATGCTCATAGAAAACATCAGCCCACCCACAAAAGACATTGAATTCCACGTTTTCCGCGACCACCTGCTCACGCTTCGAAGAAAATGAGGCATCAAAAAACATGAAAAGAATAATCGCCAAAGAAGAAGCCTGCATGGGCTGCGGACTATGCGAAGTCTACTGCACCGTGCAGCATTCCAAATCAAAAGACATCATTAAAGCCTACAACAGGGAACACCCTAAACCAATCAGCCGAGTACGACTTGAAACAAGCAAACCCGTTTCCTTCGCCATCCAATGCAGACACTGCGAGGATGCCCCTTGCGTTACAGCTTGCCTCTCAGGCGCCATGCGCAAAGACGAAGAAACAGGATTAGTAACGCATAACGCTGAGAAGTGCATGGGCTGCTGGACCTGCATAATGGTTTGCCCATACGGCGCAATCAAAATGGACGTATCAGGCAAAGTAGTTGCAAAGTGCGACCTCTGTTCAGAGCTGGATGTCCCTGCATGCGTCGCCAACTGTCCAAACGGCGCTCTCATTTACAAAGAGGTGACACCGTAATGTCCAAGTACGTTATAGTTGGCGCTTCAGCAGCAGGAATAGGCGCGGTTGAAGCCATCCGCGACGTAGACCCAGTGGGCACGATAACCGTGATTTCAGAAGAACTTTGCCCGCAGTATTCTCGCCCAATGATTTCCGATTTCGTCAGTGGAAAAGCCACTTTGGAGAAAATGAAGTGTCGTGAAGAGCACTTCTGGGAAAACAACGCGGTTCAAGCGTTGACAGGAAGAACCGCGGTACATCTCAATCTACCTGACAAGTACGTGGAGCTAGACGGCGGCGACCGAGTAACCTTTGAGAAACTCTTGCTTGCTACAGGCGGAAAGCCGTTCATTCCAAAGATAGAAGGCGCAGATAAAGAAGGCGTATTCACGTTCACCACGCTTTCTGATGCTGAGCGCTTGGCAGCAAAAATTGACAGCGCCAAAAGAGCCGTGGTCATCGGTGCTGGCTTAATCGGAGTCAGCGTGACTGAAGCGTTGGTAAAACGCGGGTTAGAAGTGACGATGGTGGAATTCAAAGACACAATCCTCAGCCTTTTGCTGGATTCAGCAGCCTCAGAAATCGTTGAGAACGTTATCAGGAAAACAGGCGTCAAAATCGTAACAGGTCAAACAGTGCAGCGGATACTAGGCAAACCCGAAAATGACCACGTTGTCGGCAGCGCAATCCTGACCAACGGCGACCAAGTCCAATGCGACTTAGTTATCATCGCAATCGGCGTTATCCCACGCACGGAGCTAGCGGCAGGAACCGACATGAAGACAAACAGAGGCATAATCGTGGATAAATTCATGCAAACAACCGTTCCAGATGTGTATGCCAGCGGAGACGCTGCCGAAGCATACGACTTCATCTTGAACGAGAACCGCTCATTACCTCTTTGGCCACTCGCCCAATTGGAGGGAAAAGTTGCAGGCTACAACATGGCTGGCAAAAAGACAGAGTACCAAGGCGGCACTTCAATGAGCGCGTTGAAATACTTTGACATACCCATAATCTCGGTCGGCATAACCAACCCGAAAGAAGACAACGGCTACGAAATCTTAGTCAAGCATGACCCTGAAGGGAGTGTTTACAGAAAATTAGTGCTCAAAGACAACGTAATCGTTGGCATGACCTTTGTGAATCACATTGAAAGAGCAGGCATACTGTTCCACCTAATGAAAAACCGTGTCAACGTAAAACGGTTCAAGCAAGAACTTCTCTCAGACAACTTCAGCCTCGCTACGTTGCCGTCGTCTGTAAGAAAAAAAGTTTACCCGGGGGAACTGAGATGAAGAATCTAAGTAAAATAAACAATCCATACAATGACGACAAGGACTTCTCTGGTTGCTCCATATTCGGCATGATGAACCTTGAAGGCAAACGGTTCTCGTCACGCGACCCAGTGAAAGCCATAGCGAACATGCATGAGCGCGGCAACGGCTTGGGCGGTGGCTTCGCCGCTTACGGAATTTACCCAGAATATCCAGATGACTACGCATTTCACGTAATGTACCTAAGCAGAGACGCCAAAGAAAAAACGGATAAACTGCTAAAAGAAAACTTCAACGTAACAACCCAAGAGGAGATACCTACCAGAGAAGCTAACGTTCGTGACCCACCATTGGTGTGGCGGTACTTCGTTCAGCCCAACAAACGGAAATCTGCGAACCAAACAGCAGACGACTACGTAACAGAGCAAGTCATGCGGATAAACACGGAAACAGGGAAAGCGTTCGTTTTCTCAAGCGGCAAAAACATGGGTGTATTCAAAGGCGTAGGCTTTCCCGAAGACATAGCGGACTTCTTCTGCTTGGAAGAATATGAAGCGTACATTTGGGTTTGCCACGGCAGATTCCCAACCAACAGCCAAGGCTGGTGGGGCGGCGCTCACCCATTCAACATCCTAGACTGGACAGTGGTGCACAACGGGGAGCTCTCTTCGTATGGCATAAACCGCCGTTACTTGGAGATGTACGGTTACAAGTGCACTATGCAGACGGACACGGAAGTGTTAGCTTACGCTTTAGACCTACTAATGCGCAGACAACACCTGCCAATCGACGTGGTCTCGAAAATCTTGGCTGCACCTCTGTGGAGCGAAATAGACGCTATGCCGCCAAAGCAGCAGCGCCTGTTAATGACGTTGCGCCAGACCTATGGAAGCTTGCTAATGAACGGTCCTTTCAGCATCGTTGTGGCGCATCACGGTGAAATGATAGGGTTAACGGACAGAATCAAACTTCGACCTCTAGTAGCTGGCACCAGAGGAGACTTTCTGTATTTGTCCTCTGAGGAATGTGCAATGCGCCTTGTGTCGCCAACGTTGGACAGGTTCTGGTACCCGCGAGGAGGCGAACCTGTAGTCGGCAAACTCCGCAGCCAAAAAGCAGTTGAAGTCTTAAATGTGGTGGAGGCTAGCAAATGAAAACTTATTTGCTTCCAGAATACCTCGTGGACAGGGATCAGGAGCGGTGCATCCGATGCAAAGTTTGCGTTAACCAGTGCACATACGAAACCCATTCCTATGATGCTGAGGATGATGTTGTCCGCAGCAAGGACGAAAACTGCGTCAACTGCCAACGCTGCGTCACTTTTTGCCCTACTCACGCCATAACCATACGTAAGAACCCTAACGCTTATCGAGAGAACTATAATTGGACGTTGGAAGCCGTCAGAGACGCCAAAAAGCAGGCTGAAACAGGAGCGGTGATTCTCACAGGCATGGGCTGTGACAAGCCATACTTCACCTACTGGGATAGGCTTCTGCTTAATGCTAGTCAAGTAACTAATCCGTCAATAGACCCTTTGAGGGAACCCATGGAAATCAGAACTTACTTAGGCGCAAAACCAGACCAGCTGGAAATGGAGTTGGAAAATGGCGAGGTTGCCTTAAAAACGGAGCTTGCGCCTCAACTGTGCCTTGACACGCCGATAATGTTCTCAGCCTTATCCTATGGCGCTGTAAGCCTGAATGTGCATGAGTCTTTAGCGCGTGCTGCCACTGAATGCGGGACTTACTTTAACACTGGTGAGGGCGGTTTAAATCAGAGTTTATACAAGTACGGCTCTCACGCGATTGTTCAGGTTGCTTCAGGCCGTTTCGGCGTTCATCCGAAGTATCTTGATGTTGGCGCTGCTGTGGAAATCAAGATTGGTCAAGGCGCGAAGCCAGGGATAGGTGGGCATCTTCCAGGCGAGAAGGTTACTGAAGCGGTTGCCCGAACACGCATGATCCCCACTGGCACCGACGCACTTTCGCCTGCTCCTCAGCATGACATCTACTCTATTGAGGATCTTAGGCAGTTGATTTACGCGTTGAAAGAAGCTACGGATTACACGAAGCCTGTTTCGGTGAAGATTGCCGCAGTTCACAACTCAGCCGCAATCGCCAGCGGCATGGTGCGTGCTGGAGCAGACATCATCGCCTTAGACGGCGTTAGAGGTGCTACTGGCGCTGCGCCGAAGGTCATCAGAGACAACGTAGGCATACCTATTGAGTTGGCTATCGCGCAGGTTGATCAGCGGTTGCGCGACGAAGGCATTCGTAACAGGGCGTCTATTGTTGCGGCAGGCGGCATCAGAAGCAGCGCTGACATTGTTAAAACTATCGCGTTGGGTGCTGATGCTGTGTATATTGCTACGGCTGCGCTTGTGGCTATGGGCTGCACTGTTTGCCAGAGATGCTATACTGGTAAGTGCCCGTGGGGCATTGCGACGAGTGACCCGTGGATTTCTAAGAGGCTTAACCCAGATATTGCTTCTGAGCGACTGGTGAATTTGCTTCGCGGCTGGAGTTTGGAGATTAAGGACATGATGGGTGGCATGGGCATAAACGCTATTGAGAGTTTGCGTGGGAACCGTTTGGCTCTGCGCGGTGTGGGTTTAACGGATACTGAGTTGAAAGTGCTGGGCGTGAAGATGGCTGGAGACTGATAGCGCTATGCTTGAAGAAGAAAAAATAATCTCAGAAGTCAACGTGAAGTTGCTTTCGCGTGCGAAGGTGGAAAATGAAGTGTGGAAAATCGACGCTGACGGCATGTACTATAAAGACCTTAACAGCCTTTTGAGAGCAATAAGCAGCAGTGGCGCTGAAAAAATAGAGATTTGCAATGTCTGTGGGCAACGCTACATTGGAACTGATTTGGATAAGGAAGTTCAAATTGACATTTACGGAACGCCTGGGAATGATTTAGGCGCGTTTATGAATGGCCCAGGGCTGGTGGTTCATGGAAACGCACAGGACGGCTGCGGCAACACTATGAACGAGGGACAAATAATCATCCACGGCAACGCTGGGGACATAACTGGATACTCGATGCGGGGTGGAAGGCTCTTTGTCCGTGACGATGTAGGATACCGAGTGGGCATTCACATGAAAGAGTATCAGGACAAAAAGCCGCAGTTGGTAATAGGCGGAACTGCACAGGACTTCCTAGGCGAGTACATGGCAGGCGGCGTTATTCTCATTCTCGGTTTAACCTTGCCCGAAGGCGAACATTGCAAGGCACGATTCGTAGGCACAGGGATGCATGGCGGCGTCATTTACGAACGCGGAGACATTCTTGAGGTAGGCGAAGGCACTAAAGTTCTGAATGTTGGCAAGCGCGGCACACGCTTAATTGAAAGTTTAACGAGGGATTTCTGCAGTTACTTTGGTTTCGATTATGGCAAGGTCATGAGCGCTAGGTTCCGCAAAATAGTGCCTGTTTCCAAAAGACCCTACGAAAGCATGTATTCGCAGTGAATGCGTTTGCAGGAATAGCTGGTTGATGTGCTCGCGGCGGCTTATACCTCCTCTTTAGATAGGCAGAGCTAGCTGCTTGGAACAGTCTATAGCACCCTTGTTTAAAGCATAAATAGACTGAAATGGGGGCGGTTATTTCGAAGCACAACGCGTATCGATGAGGCTCGATAACCTGCAATAACCTTATATACTAATTGATGCTTATCAATTTTGGGCGACAAATGAAAGTCACTCTTACAGTTGAAGCTGACGAGTTGAAACTTGCGCAGCTACTCTCGAAGTTTGCAGAAAAGTACAGGATGGTCTACAAACTTAACCGTCAAGTTAAAGGCTACCTTCTGGAAGTGGAGCTTAACAGCGACGACTTCGGGGAATTCATTAGGCGAATGAACCACCTGAAAGATGCCACGTTTAAGATGGAGGAAATGCGGGGAGGCGGTTTGCTAGACAAATTCAATGTCAGTCTGACCAGAACTAACGTTGACGCTCTGATGGGCAAGGAAGCAATCGCGAAAACCGACATTGACCCCCTAGACGGTGGAATAATCAAACTCGGAGGCGAAATCTGGCTCTCTCGTCCAGCAGACGACGCAATCATAAAAGAAGGCTCAAAAGTAAGAGTGATTAGAACAGAAGGAGTCAGCCTTATAGTGGAAGGAGTAAACGAGTAGAATGTATGAGATCGAACTATCAATAATAGGCCTAGTAATAGCTGCAATCATAGTAATTCTGCTGTCTATGTCACTAAGAAAGGTTAACCAGTATGAAAAAGGGCTAGTTGAAAGATTCAACGCCTACGAAAAAACAGTTGAACCTGGATTAAGAATAATCACACCTTTCGTTGAAAGAATGCTCCGCGTCAACATGAGAGAACAAGTAATAGATGTCCCGCCTCAAGAAATCATCACCGAAGACAACGTTGTCGTCACCATCGACGCCGTCATCTATTACCAAGTTGTAGACGCCAGACGTGCACTGTATGAAATCGAAGACTTCGAATTAGCTATTGTCAAACTAGCACAAACAACGCTCAGAAACATAGTAGGTGAAATGTCCCTTGACATTGCATTAACCTCCAGAGAAAAAATAAACGTTGACCTCCGTAGCGTCCTCGATCAAGCCACCGACAAATGGGGCACGAAAGTAAACCGCATCGAACTCCAAAGAATCGATCCACCACAAGACATTCAGACAGCCATGCACAAACAAAAAACCGCTGAACAAGAGAGACGCCAGTTACGCTTACTAGCCACTGGAAGAAAAGAAGCGGCAGAGCAGGAAAAACAAGGTGCCATCCTTAAAGCGCAAGGTGAAAAACAAGCTGCAATACTTAGCGCTGAAGGGGAAGCCCGAGCAGTTGAACTGGTCGCAGATGCACAGGCAAAAGCCATAAAAGCCGTCTCAGAAGCAGCAAACAGCTACTTCAAAGAAAACGCTCAACTGAACAAGAAACTTGACGTGATACGCGACACGTTCTCGCAGCAAACCAAAATCGTAGTTCCATCCTCCGCCGACATCCTCAACGTTATAGGACTTGAAGGCGCCACAGTACTTCCAGTAAAAACAGCAGCTAAGCAGAACGAACCCGAAGCAAAGCGGTGAATAACCGTGGCTTTCACCGTCTCCCCAGCCATTGCATTAATCGTCTTAGGGTTAGTGTTCATAGTCGCAATAGTAATCGCATTAAAAGCGCAGAAGAAGACTCCGCGCCTTGAACGCTACCACAGTAGTGGACGGCAAGTATACGTACCAGGCGAATTCAGCAGCCAGATGGAACTTGACTTGAGGCTGCCTTACAGGCGATTCAGACAACTTTATCCAACCAGCGATCTGACGTACGAGACATACAAGAAACTGCAGATGCAGCGAGCCTTTAGACGCTCAATGAGTTCAGAGGACAACAAAAGAATGGTCAGATAGCGCTAGGCACACTGACCAACCAACCTTTTTTCGATTTTAACATCTTATTCCACGAGTTTGGTTAAAAAGAAAGGCACGTTTACAACAGGTGCCTTGCTATGCTTACCAGTCTTGGTTTTCTCATCAAAACCTTAGCCAAGACGGAAAGTTTTGCGCCACGAGCAAACTCAATGATGTCTTCTGGCTTAAGCGCATCAACAAGATCATTCAAGTCAGAGTCAGATAGCTTTTCCAGTGTCTCCCTTAACTTTTCCACTCTTTTCAGGTGATTACCTCTTTCCTTCCACCAAACATCATTAAACTTCGACAGCGCCCTCTTTGAAACATCATTCTTCTTTAGGCACTCAGCTATGACGTCAGCCGCCATTTGGCCAGAAATGACTGCTTCTTTGATGCCTCCGCCATGAATAGGGTTAACGTGATTCGCTGCTTCCCCACAAAGCACGAAACCGTTAGCAACCATGTCCTTCACCATTCCGCCTACAGGAACACAACCAGCGTTTACTTCCAAAATCGAGC
>CAYGYB010000010.1:0-13883 GCA_964354015.1 uncultured Candidatus Bathyarchaeia archaeon | reverse complement strand
AAACAAATTCGTGCTCTACGCCACCGCCAATAGTTCAGTCTCAGGAGATATGCCATATGTACAAAACTTCACTATCGGCACAAACCAAGTTACAATTGACACCACGACATACGATTTCAAAGTTGCACCAAGCGACTTGGTGCTAAAATCAGGCTATACACTCCTGCTATACATAGTCAATCCTGATAGCATTGCGGTGAATGATGTGGGCTTAACAGTGGGGATCGCTCTTTATTCCGCCCAGGCGGTTTACTATAGGGAAACCAACGTTGAAGCAGTAGCCATGCAATAACTTGCTTATTTTCCCTTTAGTAAACCAACTAGCTTTTTTCGCCATTTTATTGGCTATGTGTAGCTCTGTCCTACGCACAAATTCACTTATTCCAAACGCGAGTTATCTCCCTTTTCAGGAGATAAAAAATGAGAAACATCCTGAAAAACCGTTTGGCTCTAAGCACAGTTGTGACAACGCTGATAATTCTTGTAGTTTCAGTGCTCTTAGCTGGAGTCGTAACCTACTTTGCCATCAATGTTGTTAGCACCCGAGTTGAAGAAGAAAGTTTGATCGCGCAAAAGCAACATGTATGGGTGAGTGAAGGCAATGTCGCAGCAGCAGCTTTGATGATAACCAACACTGGCGGAAGAGACGTCGTCTTAAGCAAAATCTCTTGCAGAGGTCAAGATTCTGACATTGCGACTGAAGTCTTCTATGCAGTAGCCGAAAGTGGCGATGACCTGACTGTGGATCTAAACTACACCGCAGGCGTAACAATTGCCGCAGATGACGTTGTCGGAGACTTTAACAATACACTTGCTGCACCAACAGGCACCAATATAGTGCTAACGTCTGGGTCAACAATTGCCATATACATTAACACCCCCGACAGCATTTCAGTCAATGACATTGGCCTCACAGTTGCTCTAACTGTGTTCACATCGCAAGCGATGTACTACAAAGAGACAAACGTCGAAGCAATAATGTAAGATTGAACCCCCCCGATCCCCACACTTTCTTTTTCTTTTCTTTTTTTTAAAAAAAAGCGCATGTTATAGCAAAAAGGAGCACTGCACCAAATGTTGACCAAACCAAACCAGTCACAAGTTAGGTTTTACAGTTTAATACGTACATTGCTCCTACACACAAACAACTTAATTCATTCTTTCACGAACTCTTCCCATAAAAGACCCACGGAAGAAACAAAAAAATTGACGCACATTCTAAACAAGTATCTATTCACAAAGTTTCGCCGATCCAGAAGAGCATTAGCCATCCCAGCCACTTTCATAATACTATTCGTATCAATGCTCGGAATGATATCCATCACGTACTACTTCGCGGTTGAAAAAATAAACACCAGAAGCACAACGCTCAAAATAACAACAGCAAGGCAGGATATGCTGTCTTTCAGCGAAACTCTGCTGGCAGTCATTGGGCAATCAGGATCAGCGCGCACATTTGAATTCAGCGATTCAGGCGGAGAAGTAAACGTTCAGCCATCTGTCAACTCCTTAATCATAAACATCACTGGCAACAGCGACATCGCCGCTACTGTTTTCAACGAAACCACAGGGCAGGTTGTATACAAACTTCCGTATTCCGAGTCGCCCGACACGGGGCTTTTTTTGAAGGGCGACAGCCGCACAATAACTAACCAGAGTGGTTCAGCCATAACTCAACTCTTCATCAGAAGCGGCGCTGAGCATCCTGAAATCGTATTGCACTATCGTCCCGTCGTATCGTATACGACTGCAGGCACAGAAGACAACAAAGTCGTCAATAACCTGCGCATCTACATCGTCAACCTGAACGCGTCAGAGGAAATTGCACTGTTCGGAAAGGTTCCTTTGAGAATATCCTGCGTTTCCACACAAATAACAACCACGACCTACGATCTTGCATACGAGCCAGAAACTTTGTTGATAACTTCAATTCTAGACGGCGTCAGCGGGCAAGTTTCCATTCCAGTCGCAAGTACCGCCAATGGCGCAATCATCAATGTCGAAATGGTTCTTTGCAATGTCGAGGTTCAGAGGTGGGTGAGGTAAACTTGCCGTCGATAATCCCAAGCTATGTTTACACATTATTCGCATCAATTATCGTAAGCAGTATCCTCATCTGCGCATGCGGTCTCTCAACGCTCAATGTGCGATACGAAGCTGAAAGACAACGGCTTTCAAGCGTCGCAGAATACGTTGTAACAAAAAGCGTAGAACTCACCTCACACGCATCAGCCGATAATCTAACCTCAACTTTGCACCTGAATGTTCCATCGCTAATTGGAAACCAAATATACTGGATTCAAATCGCAAATGACTCATCCAAAACTTGGGTTGAAGTCGGCTTTGGAACAAGTGCACAGTCAAGCGGACATCGCGCGTACATACCTTCAGAAGTCTCTGCCTCAGGTCTATACGTAAGTGATGCAGGCGACGCTTCACTAGAGTGTTACTCAAACAACACAGGCGTTTATCTAAAACTTTCAGGAGGCAACTGAAACGAAACTCGGAAAGAATAAAAAAGAAGACGTCGAAGAAAAAAACGAAATCTCTGGAGAAGAAATCCTCGGAAACTTGGGGATTCAAGGCTGCCGCATACCTGAAGGTCATGTGCAAATCGATAACTACCCACTCAAACCCCCATTCTCTTACGCGTGGATATTCCAAGATGAACAAGAAGGCGGCTACTTCTATGTAGTAGATGAACTTACGATGACTAGAGAAGAAAGAGAATCGTATAAACGTTTGAAGAATATCCTTGAATATGAATTTAAAGCTCCAAGGACTGACGAAACTCTCTTAGAGTCATTCAACAGACAACTTCCCAGCATAATCGAAGACCACAAAGTAGCCATAGAATTAGACAATCAAATCAGTTTAAGAAAAATCCTCTATTACCTTGAACGAGACTTAATCGGCTATGGAAAAATAGACTGCTTGATTAGTGACCCTTTCATCGAAGACATCAGTTGTTTAGGTGTCAACAAACCCATTTACCTGTGGCACAGGAAATACGAGAATGCGCGGACGAACATAATTTTCACTGACGAAGAAGAGTTAGATGATTTCATAACGAGAATAGTGCACAGACAAGGCAAACATGTCAGCATAGCCCATCCAATTGTTGACTTGACCCTTCCAGGAAAACATCGTCTCGCCGTTTCCTTTGGAAAAGAGACAACACCCGCAGGAACAAGCTTCACCATCAGAAAATTCAGAGAAGACCCAATAACCATCGTAGATCTCATAATGAATGAAACCATTGATGAGGCAATCGGAGCCTACCTTTGGATGCTGATGGAAAGCAAAATGTCAGTAATGATTGTCGGTTCAACGGGCGCCGGGAAGACTACTACATTGAACGCTATTGCTTGCCTTATAAAACCAGACTTTAAAATGATTTCAGTTGAAGAAGTTGCAGAAATTAACCTACCGCAAGAAAACTGGGTGTCAACAATCGCTAGGCCAGGATTCGGAGCGGGCAATGAGGGAGAAGTCACCCTTTATGATCTGATAAAATCGGCTGTTAGACATCGCCCAGCGTTGATTATTGTGGGCGAAATTAGAGGAGAAGAAGCGTACGTCCTATTCCAAGCCTTAGCTACTGGACACGGCGGAATCTGCACGATGCACGCCGAAGATGTTGAAACAGTAATAAAACGTTTGACCCAACCGCCGATGAATATCCATCCAAGCATTATTCCTTTGATGAATTGTGTGCTTGTTGTCAAACAAGTAAAGACCCCAAACTTTGGGTTCTTAGAAAAGAAGGCGTCACGTAGAAAAATCGTCCGAGTTTCAGAAATAGATCCCAGTGGCGCAATACGTGATGTGTTTACATATATTCCATCAACGGATGAATTCCAGAAAAATCTTGATCAAAGTTATCTGCTGGCAAAAATAGCTAAGAGCCTTGATGTTCCGACAAGCGTTGTGATCAAAGAACTGGAACGTCGACAGCAGATTTTGCTAAAAATGGTTGAGCAAAATCTCCGCGACTTTAGAAGTGTGCACAAGGCTCTCAACAGTTCACTCAACATTATTGAATTAATGAGCAAAGAATCCGCAGAGGAGCGATAGCTGATGAAGCCATCAGGAGGTTTTCCCGGCAAGATTTTCGGGCTACTGTCAAGAGCCACCAGTGAAGAGAAAGAAAAGATTGAACGTGAATTGCCTTTTGCAGTTATGATATTTACGCTGATGGCAGCGTGTGGAATATCCGCTTACGAAAGCTGGCAGAGAATGCGAAAACTTTCTTTCTTGCCAACTTTCAGAGGAGAAGCAGAGGAAATTGTGAGACAAGTTGAAGTCTTGGGAAAAGACCCGTTAACGGTCATGTATCAGCACTCTGAAAAGACTGGCTCAAAATTATATAGGAACTTCTTGTGCGGTTTTGTTTCCTCTATAAGAAGCGGTGGAAACCCAGTTGACTACATGAAAAGTGAATTGAAAGCGATTTTTGAACTGCGGAACATAGGAATGACACGTGCAATCGACAAAATAGCTACTTTGGTTGAAGCTTATACTGTTATGTTGATCGTTGTGTTATGCACGTACATTCTTTTTGTTGTTTTTGCATCAACAAACGTGCTGGATGTACTGACCCAAACTTCACTGCCGCTTTCGCCCATTATGTCCTACATAATAGCGTTTCTATTCATGCCCGTGCTCTCGTTGATTTTCATCATGGTTGCCCATAACATGCAGAGGAGCGCCTTTGAAGACTTGAAGGATTTATACAGGAAAGCTGTAATTTCGATTGCGGCGTCTGGACTAGTCATAATAATATTTGTTGTAGTTCCCGGATTATCCAGCGCCATTAAGCCACTCGGTTTGCCCGAAATTGCAACAATATGCTTGGTTGTAGGGTCATTGTTCCCTGCGATTCAATATCGAAGAATTGCCAGAATCAACTATAACGCTGAAGATGCTATTCCAGGTTTCATTAGAGACATAACTGAGGCGCGGAAAATCGGCATTTCTCCTGAAAAAAGCATCGTGCAAGCCACAAAGCGCAAACACAGGGGACCTTTTTCAAAATTTCTGGAGCTGGTTCGCAGCCAAATAGAGTGGGGTGTCCCATTACGAAAGACATTCAACAACATACGCCGAGAGATAAAGAGCTGGTTTGTAATAGTGAATTTTGCCATGGTAATAGAAACCATCGAAATCGGTGGAGATTCAACTCAATCGCTAGAGATACTATCTGAATACAGCGAAAAAGAACGCGAGATACAGATAAACAGGCGTGCCCTACTGAGACCGTACATTGTTCTCGCTTTCATCTGGAGTGCGCTAATCGCAGTTACGACCACTATTGTAGCTCTAACCACTTATCTAATGACTACAGTTGTTAGTAACAGTCTTTCTCCAGTAGCCGTCATGGCGATGACGGATCAACTGCGCACGTTTTCCGTCGGCATAATTCTCCAATGCTGGATTTCAGGGTTCTTTATCGGAAAAATCAGCGAAGGCAACTTCGGAGCTGGCTTCCAGCATTCAGCAATGCTTGCGGCAACCGCCTATTTGTCATTGGTTCTGTCTCAGCAGTTCCTTTCAGGCATGTTCGGTATAACAATGGCAAGCTAACGTGGAGGAAAGAGAATGCCCACTGTTTCCATCGACACTTTTTTCGCGTGTTCTCTGATAGTCTGCGTTGCCCTATTAGCGACAGCCTCCTTCGCTGGAACGATGCAAACCAAGATAAACAGTCTGCAAAACCTGAACAAGGACGACTACCTGAAAACAATAGCTGAGCAAATAGTAACAAGTATTGGAACGCCTGAGGATTGGGGCTCAAGCGGTAATACCATTCCTGAAAACTTTGGCTTAGATAACAGCGCTTCGCCATACTTATATGAGCTTGACATTGACAAAATTACTAGATTAAGCAGCCAAAGTAACTACTCGCTCTCCTACTTGCAGGTATCTCAAGCGGCAAGACTGAATAACCTTGCTTTGGGCATATCGATTTCTCAGATGCTTACAATAACCGCTGAGCTTTCCGTCAACACAACTGCTGGTGACGAAACAACGTACACTTTCACGATTTCCGTCAGCCAAGCCCAAGGACCAATTAACGCGAGCCTACACTGTTATGTAGTCGCAAGGGATTTCTTGACTGACGTTTACAACACCACATCAGACGCGGGCGTCGGCGCCGTAAGCTTTCAAATACCGAACTCCTCTGATGGACCCGCGCTCCTTATAGTGTTCGCTCGCGCCTCATTTGACGATAGACTAACAGCCTATGAGGTCTACTCTTTTGCTCACTTGTCGCAGGAACCTTTACCCAATCACACCTTCCTAGGATTGAGCCCACTGAACTACACATTGAATTTGAACCCGAAAATCTCTGACATAACAGTCGATGACGGCTATGCTTTCTCTTACACTTACCAGTCAAACCTCACATCAACATCAAACACTACCTACGCCATACCAGCGTTTCTGGATAAAAGCCCTATAGTCCTCGCCATTTCAGGCCACAACGGCACTACCTCTTTCGCAGAATGGATTGCTTATCCAGATATCCCGCTAGAATTTGGAGCAAACTTTGCGAACATGGAGAAAAACGTGTTCGTCTACACGGCAAGCGTTAAAGAGACACTTTACAAGCTGACTCTAAGCTTTGGAGACGTGGCTGATTGAGGCTTATTAAAGACAACAAAGGACAAATACGCATAATCGAAGCATTCTTCGCGTCCGTCCTGCTGCTCTCATCGCTCACGCTGATTCCAGCAGTGCAAAATAGCTCAAGTAAATCCTACGCGTCTCTTTCTTCAGCGGCATATAATATTCTCGTCAGCTTAGACAGCAACGGGCACCTTTCCACACTCATAAACAACGAAAACTGGATAGACCTCAAAAGTTCCATTCAATCTTCAGTCTCCCCGAGCATGTGGTTTAACCTCACCATTTTCGACGAAAACATGACACCCATCAATGACACCCCAATATGCAGCGGAAGCGCCGTCAGCAACAACATTGTGGCAGTGAATTATGTGTGCGCAAGCACAAGCAGCGACTACGCAGTTTACATAATCAGGCTACAACTTGCGCGGATGGATTAACATGAAAAATCGCCGCTTGAGCCGCAGAAATTCTGGCCAAGTACTTATTATCACCTCTTTGATAATAACTATGCTGCTACTTTCCACGGCGCTCTACGTCACCGAAAACGAAAAGGCAGCTCCAGTGTATGAGCCGGAGGCAGACACAGTTTTCCCATTATACAGGGTGGGCACGATGCATACAATCGTAAGTGCACTAGCAAACATCTCAAACGGCGGAAACGCAAACATTTTAGTCACAGATTTGAACCAATTTAAGTCTGCGGTTGCCGCTCACTCTTATGACGCAATTTTCAAAATGGAGTTCACTCCTCTTAACGTGGCGCCTTATCAAGATGGCGCTTGGATCGCTTGGGGTTCCAGCGGAATGGGAGTCTCAAGCGCGTACGTCAACTTCGTCTTGAACTCTTCTGGAACTTCGGCAACCTACTATTCCGAATATGCAGTAAACATGACTTCAGAACTTAACATCAGTGGATACTATGCTCTGTTAACAGGTTCGCTGAAACAGGTTAATGTAACTTGCACGCTATCAAACGAAGGCAAACCTGCCCTAGCTCAAAACTTCACAATATACTATGAACAAGACGGGTCACTTTCGCCTGAGGAATGGGTTCAAGTTACGTCGCCAAGCATAGTTGACTACGGAAACGGCACGTATCGCATGTCATTCACTGCTGAAACTGAAGATCAAAGTGACCCGCTACTGGTTTCAGTGCACTGCCACGACCTTCGCGGCATATTCATTAAAGCAAACGTAACGTGCACTCAAGTGTAGTCTGCATGTTTTCGTCAATCTGACTGACAACATAGGTTACACATGTTTCTGACAAACTTCATTGGTTTCTACTATGTGCAACAGGAAGTTCAGCGAGAAAACCAGCCCATCATCGAGTTTGACTGAATCCAAAATCCTGAGCGCTGACAACGAGTGATAATTCACAAGTCATAAATCAACTTAAGGCGGACATAGCGACGATGAAAAATGGAACGTGACGTGGACATTCCGTGTTCTACTTGCCCGTTATGGGATCAAGAAGCAAAGAGTTTTTCCTGTGATCCCAACAAATGCGAGAAGCTTTCTTACTGGTTGCTGAAACACGCTAGAGATGTTACGGGCGGCTTAAGTAAACCCGTTCAATATGTGGTTTGATTCAGAAGAATTTTAGTGCACCGAGTTTTTCATGTTTGCGGCGTCTCACCCAATTTTATCATGGCTACCGATTGAACAGCACCGCTGACTTTCCATAAAAATAAATATTGCTACATCCAAAGTCTATTTCTCGTTTACATATAGCATTGGACTTAATTACCCCTAATTAAGGAGAACCGCGCAGCATGCAAGGAGAACGAAAACACATACTGCTCTTTCTGCTACTAGCGATTAACATCACATTAGTCCTAAAAGTTAATGACATAAACAACTTTGCCTCAGCGACGCCTAGTTCTGACCCTGCAAACCTTCTAAAGGCAAACGTGCTTTGGGAAAAGACTTATGGCGGAACAGGTGACGACAGAGCCTTTTACGCAACAACCACGGAGAATGGTTACGTTGTGGTCGGTTCTTCAACTTCGCTTGAACAGGGCAAGACGGAAGCCTGGGTTATACGGCTTGATGATGACGGAACTGCCCTTTGGAACCAAACCTACGTTGAAGGAATAGGCAACGAGTTTAGATACGTTCTCGACCTGACTGATGGCTTTTTGTTTGTTGGAAACACGTTTTCGCCTTCACGTGACTGGGATGGGTATATTGTGAGAACAGACAGTGATGGAAAACCCCTGTGGAACTTCACAGTAGGCGGAGAGAAAGTGGACAGATTTTTTTCTGCGTCAAAGATTTCTGATGGCTTCATGCTTGTCGGTCTGACCACTTCTTTCGGCAATGGAAACTCTGACGCCTGGGTCGTGAAGATAAATGAGAAAGGCAGCATTGTTTGGAACAAGACGTACGGGTGGTCAATGGATGACGCTGGGAGAAGCATCACGGCGACTGAAAACAACTTTATAGTGGCGGGTTACACAAACTCCACTGGGTATGGCGATTATGATTTTCTGGTGCTACAGATTGACGCTGCTGGGAACATGCTGTGGAACCGAACTTACGGCGGAATACAAAGTGACAAGGCCTACGCCATAGCCCCAGCCCAAGAAGGCTACGTGGTTGTAGGTGACACGCGGTCGAAAGGAGAGGGCGACAGTGACGCTTGGGTGATTAAGGTTGATTTGAACGGCAACTTGTTATGGGATAAGGCTGTAGGAGGCGAAGGCTTTGACCAGCCGACTTGTGTTACAGCGTCGGCGCACGGCGGGTTCCTAGTTGGCGGCTTCACTTTCTCGTTTGGGAATGGTGAAAGAGACTTTTGGTTGTTCAAAGTTGATGACTCTGGCAACGTTTTATGGAGCAGCACTGTGGGCAGAAGCGGGTTCGAAGAAGCCTATGCCGTATTGGAAACTGCAGAAAACGAGTTCGTTATGGTGGGCTGGACAAACTCAATTGGCGCGGGATTCTATGATTATTATATTGTAAAAGTCAGTGTGGAAAAGGAGAGCAGCTGGTTGCCAGCCTCTATATTCTTACCGTTAGCAGTAGGTACAGTTGTGATATTGCTTGCAGTTGTATTTCTTTTGATTAAAAGGCGCAGCAAAAAGAGAATGCTGGGTTAAAGGTGAATTTAACCTGCCGTGCTCATATGGTTGACTAGCAAGTTTGTTTCTTGGCTGTGCCTTCAGCATCCAACAGTTTGGAGAACAGTATCTGCAATGTCCAAACAAACGCGCTGTAATTTGTCCAAATAGCCATAGTTCGGGATTTCTTCTTCTCGCTAGGAGCGCTTGAAAGATCGTTTTCATGGAAAGCGATGAGGAGTTCTTTTTTGTCCGAAATCATGAAACACGGCAAACTGTGGCTATCAACTACGTGATATTTATGCTCTGGCCATTCCATCTGCTCAACAAAGTAACTACCTTTTGGCGAGTTTTCAATAAGCAGTGAGACGTCAAGGATGCCCTGTCGCTTTTTCAATTTGTCAGTGAAGTCGCTGTAATACAACTGAGCCAAGTAATCTGCTGGAGCAAAAATCTGAAATTCTTTTTCAGTTTTCTCCAATAGCTCAACAGCCTTAAGAACCACTTGCTGCTCTCCTTCCAACATCTGAAAGAGTTCTTTCCTCACACTTTCAACTTTTAACTGCGGCAGTGACATCCAAAGTTCCACAAGACTTGCTTTTTCTTTTTCTAGAAGGTTGATTTTCATCTTTTGAGCATCTACCAGCAGATCTATAGCCTTGTCTAGAGAAACAGCGGTGAACTTCAAGGGTTTTTCGAAAACTGAAAACAGAATCCCTTTCTTTTCCAAATCCCGCAGTATTCGGTAGGTTTCAGTTCTGTGGAGGGAAATTGCCTCAGCTATTTCGCCTGCTTTCTTTTCACCAACTCTTGCGAGATATAAGTACACTTTAATCTCATTCTTCAGTAACCCAAATCGTGACAGTGTTTCCTCAATGGTGAATAGTTGCTTGTCGAAGGCGCGGTCTTTTTTCACGAATTTCCATGTTTTGCCTTTCTCGTCGTAGACTCTCATCACGTCGTCATCTTTTTCCATTGCAAGTTCCATGCTGTGGCTCACTTTTTGGTTTTGCATTTGTAATCGCGTCTTCCAATTCTGATTCAGGGTATATTATATGGTTGCGACTTGGAACTATTGATTGAAAACGATTCGGATTCATATTACGAATCTGAATATGGTCAAACTCGTATGTATGCGTGAATGATGCAATAAATATAATGCTATCCGAATTAAAGACAATAACGCTTACTGAGCTATTTATTAACGTCAAAAACAGCCTTTTGGCGTTTCAAGTCTCAAGCGCCGCTGCCGACGCATTAACAAACAGATGTGAGAATTTCTTAATCAAGTCTTTTTGAGTATAGATTGCAGAGCTCAGTTTGAAAAAATTACTCATTCGGTCTGTTTCTACTCCTATGCCGATGACGATAACTCCCTTCCTAACTAATGTGTCAATGCTCTCCTTTAACGCCATTGGCATGTTTGGGTAGCCGTAAGGCCAGCCATCAGAAATTACGACCAAACAACGTTGTTCATCATATCTTTTTGTCAAGATTTGACCGGCAAGTTGTATCGCATCGGGCATAAAAGTCAAGCCTTCAAATCTTAATCCGCCAATTCTGGCTCTTACTTTCCGAGTGTAAGCCTCTGTGCTGTCTTTTAACACGTAAAACTTGTCACTGAAAGCGAAGAATGTCCATGAACCTGGATCCATAAGCAATTCTTTTGCGGCTTCAGCAACGCATGTAGCCAAGGCGCGGGCCCAATCGCCTTTTACTTGCATACTAGCACTGGCATCGAAAAGTATAGACCAAGCAAAACTCTTGCTGAGGTACTCATCCTTAAAAAAAACATCCGTCGCAGGTTTTTTACTAGCGAGAGCTTGGATGACCGATGTTAAGTCTAGTTGACCCATTTCTTTACCAGGATCTTCGTCCAAGGC
This sequence comes from uncultured Candidatus Bathyarchaeia archaeon, assembly GCA_964354015.1. Lineage (GTDB taxonomy): Archaea > Thermoproteota > Bathyarchaeia > Bathyarchaeales > Bathycorpusculaceae > JAOZHU01. The sequence goes on along the minus strand of CAYGYB010000010.1, from coordinate 2,302 downwards.
ATCTTGTGCAATTCGCAGGCTATCCAGAAGTCGTCTGCTCCCACCTTGAAGGAAATATCGTGCCCGGAGATATTTTGTGTAGTCTTCGTCAGGAAAATCAACAGCCTTAAATCTTGTCCCAGAAGCGTATTGTCTAATTCTGGACAAAATTTTCTCTTCCCTCATTTTTTGGTGACAATCAGAGTCAAAGGCCTGCAAAGCTTCGATTTCCTGTTCTTTTCGCCAACATGAATCAATTGAGCCCTCCACAGAAACCGTGCCGCCTAACGCCTCTATTGACTTTTTAAAAATGCGTTCAGTCTCAAAATCTGATGATGGTTGGGCATCGCTGAAAATACTACACGGACCAATGCGTTCGGTATAGGGTAAAGATGGTACTTCTAGGAATGGACCGAATGGCTCTAAAGCCTCAGTTATGCTTCGTACGTGCTCATCGAACACTTCTTCCAGTTTGACTTGTTCGCCTGCCATAGACGCCATCAAAGTTTCTTTTAGCATAGATAGTTTTGCGTTAAGTTCGTTTACTGCTTTTTCCTGTTCTGGCAGTAGAGAACCTTTAACAAGACCCATGTTGACCTTTGAAAGCAGAGCAGTCATTATTTTCGTTGAAGTGGTCAATATTCTGTCTATAGGCTTGAGTTTTTGGAACGCCATGGCGTTTGCATATGCGAAATCAACTAGCCTGTCGGGATACAATGCTTGAATGTAGGCATTTACATGAATATCTCGCACGAGCGTTTTTGCGAAGTTTTCTATAATCGAGCCTTTAGAGGTCTGCGGAAAACGCATTTCCTCAGGCAGAGGTAGCAGAGTGTGTGTTGTCAGGTGCAAAACTGAAGCCCTAAAAAGTCTGCCAATCTTTGCTTTTTCGTTTCTTTCTTGGGCGAATTTGTATCCATAATAATATATTTGGTTGTCGTCTAGTAGCCGTGGGATGGGAAAATTTAACGTGAATCCGAAGTTGTCGGGTTTTATAGTAGGCTGATCAAGACAAGGATCTAAGAGTATTCTTACTTTCATTCTGTCTTTCTGAAAAGAGATCGTCCAAGCGTAGTCAAGAAAACCCATAACAACAACCTCACAGCTTGCTGTGCATTTAGGTCACTGTGGTTTAACAAATACTGTTTCTATTATTCTTCTGACATCGTCCTGAACTTCTGTGTTGTCGCTTGTTAATGCAATGATTGTTTCTTCAGCCGCTCCGTTGGGCGTATTTCCATCGCGAATCAACGTGGCCCAGTTTATCAAATCGCCTAAGGATGGCCCATATGGCAGGTCGCCAGCCTTATATTGCCTTCGCAGTTCGGCGCCTGCTTGTATGACTTTGTAGGCTGTGTCTTCGTCAACTTTGGTTCTTTTCTTGAGCATTTGCACTTCAAGGGGCGAGATGGTTTCCCCGATGCTGGGAAAGTCGAAGTTTATCCAGACAGCCATTCGCCTTCTCATAGCTGCGTTTAACGGTTTGGTTCCTGAGAATTCTGCGGAGTACGGGTTCATGCTGAGTATCAAGTAGCCGAACTTGTGTCTTTCTATGACTTCATTGTCTTTTTCGTTTAGTACGAGGTGCCCTCGGGTGTCGAGAACTGGGTTTAGCCTTGTTGCAACGTCTTGTTTCATCATGTTGGCTTCGTCAAGGTACATTATGCCGCCCTTTCGAAGCCACTGTGTTAGGAGACCGTCGACCCAGTTTTCTTTGCCGAGACCTATGAAACGTCCGATGAGGTCGTAGGAGGAAGTTTGCAAGCCGCAGTTTACTTCCCAAATGGGTAATCCGCAGAGTTCAGCCACTAGGTAAACTATGTGTGTCTTTCCAGTTCCTGAGGGACCGATTAAAGAGCACTGCTTGAAGTAGTAGAGTGCTCGCGCTATCCGTTCAACGTAGTGCTGGCCACTATCGATGTACTCTGGGGTGCCTTTTGGGATCATGTCGTCCAGATGAGAAAAACTGAAGTTCGGATGCAAGTCATATTTTTGGATGGCATATTTTTCATAGAGAGGCGATTTAGACATGGTCCGCTCTTTATTCAAGGATACTGTAACTCTGAATTTTTCCTTTCTAAGAGACGAAACCTCCTCTACTCTACTGGCCTCTGCCGTTTCCTTTAGACCCTGATGCCCATAGCTCAAAAGAGCGTAACCTCGCTTCTGGATAACGTGGCTTCAGGAAGGGATATAAATATTATGTATTACGACTTGTGATGGAACCTCATTAAGAAAAATGTGAAATTTAACCACCCGCCTAACTCCGCTTCGAATCGTTGTGTATGTCTTCATAATTACGTACAAGTTCTTTTCTTTTCAA
>CAYGYB010000009.1:3887-14471 GCA_964354015.1 uncultured Candidatus Bathyarchaeia archaeon | reverse complement strand
GCTTGAGCAGAAGCTGAAGATGATTCCAGGCGTAGTGGAAACAGGGCTGTTCGTCGGATTAACAGACATCGTTTACGTGGGAACACGCTCTACCGTAGAGAAAATGGAAAGAAAAAGAAAGTAACCTTTGCTGAACAACAAACGCCTTATTCGTTACTTGATTCCTCAAATAGCTTATTGACGATTTTGCAGCCGTCATTGTTAGGCGGCTTGTAAAAACACATCTTTTCCGCTATCTCCTTTGAGAATCGCACGCAGCCCCAGCATTGACTAAACAAGCGAACCCCGTTTTTAGCCCTGTGACTTCTGCACAACTCGAAGGCTTTATCCAGAGAAATCGAAATTTCAGGCGTCACAATACAGTTTCTCTAATCCAGAGAATTTAACACTTTTCTCTTTTCTCATTTAAAGAATTTAAGCTGTCTTTTCTTGTAGAGCAGTGTTCCAATGACTGTTACTGCAATAAGCAGTGACGGAGCCAAGAAAGATGGAAACTCTGGAACACTAGGTGTTGGACTTGGGCTATCAGTAGCTGTTGGACTTGGAGTAGATATTACAGTTGGAGAAGGAGATGGACTGGGTGAAATATTAGGAGTAGGACTTGGAGTGGGGGTAGGAGTTGGTGTTGGAATAGGGGATGGGAAAGGAGTAGGGGTAGGACTTGGTTCTGGAATCGTCCCAGTCCAAGACATTGCCCCAGAATAACCTGTTATAGTGCATCTAGCCCTGACTGTAATTGTTGGTGTTCCAGAAACTGGACCCATATTGTAGTCGACAGCAAATGTTCCATCAGGCGCCAAAGGCTCAGGGTCAATCGTTAGAGAAGTTATATTGGCGCCCCAAGTTACTTCAATGGTGTCCACATAATGCAGGGAAGTTTCAACGTTATGCCAGACTGTGATATTGAGATGGGTGGCGCCATCCACATCTCTAGGAATAACATCACGTACTTCCGGGGGATGACAAAATGCAGGTTTTATGAAGCCAGCGCTCGTCCAGATCAAAATACATAGAACAAGTATTATGGCTGCTCTGCGCAAATTTCATCCATCAAGATAGTCTTTAAACCTACAAATATATTTAGATTTTTCGTGCGTTTCACTTGTTCTCTTTCTTTTTTTGCTAGTAAACATAGAGAAGATAATACAGCAAGAACCCCATCAGCAATGCAACTAGCCACAATATGCTCGTTAAGCGCATCAGTCTTTTGTTTTTAAAGCAATTCTTTATGGAAGATTGCAAGTGCCAAGAAGCCACGAGCCATATACCCAGAATCATGACAACCAAACCAACACTTGAGTGGATGAGTGCTACGATGGAAACTGCTTGAAGGGGTTGCGTGATTATGATTTCCGTTCTGAGAAGGGATGGAAGCATAATGAGGACGAAAGAAAACAAATTCAATATGACTGCTACAAGCATTATCATTCCGTGCAAAGAGAGTTTCTTTCTCCATTTCATTCCAATACCTACAACCAACAAAACCAAGATGATTAACTGAAACATCGCATTAACTTGAGGCGAGATAAATGGCTCCAAAAGTCCACCTCAACTATTCTCTATACGACTCAGTATAAATGGCTTATCTAAGCGACTATTATTGGTTTTTAACAAAATTCCAGCAGTAATATATTAGGTGAGTTTTTTATCAACATGGGTTAATAATCTTTTTTTCACTTCACAAACAGTCCAAGGAGTGCTTTCAGACACCTAAGCAAGATCTGTTTCAGAAAGATTTTTAATGATCCCAGAATAGAAGAAGAGCATGCCTTCAACCAAAAAGATTGTTCTAAACTGGCTTGGAAATTACCGTTTCACAGCAAAGAACGAGAAAGGACTTTCCGTCAATTTTGATGCTCCGAGACAGTTTGGTGGAGAAGAGACTGCCCTATCCCCAATGGAGAATGTTTTAGCAAGTCTAGCTGCATGTAGTAGCTTTCACGTTACAACAATATTGAGGAAGAAGAGACAGAACTTTTCAGGCTATTCAGTAGAAATAGAGGCAGAAAGAAGAGATGAACCTCCAAGGATATTCACTAACATCCATATCAAATACTTCATCAAAGGTAAAAACATCACCAAAGAAGCAGTGGAAAGCTCGATAAGAATAGCAGAAGAAAAATACTGCTCAGTGGGTGGAATGCTAAAGAATACAGCTAAAATAACATCTTCATACCAAATAATAGACGAATAGAAAACTATCCCTTTTTTTACTTCACAAACAATCCAAGGACTCTTAACCCCAGCATTTTTTCCAGTTGTATTCATCAATTAGTTTGGTGCATGATTTCCCATATTTACCTTGCAGAGCCTCAATGGTTGTGCTTAGCTTCTCATTCCAGTTCTGCGTATTTGCTATGAACCGTACATATTCTCTGCCACTATCTTGAAAACCATAGCAATTTCTTATTTTTCTGTCCCAAATCATGAATAGGTTTGGAACAGCCAGATGGAGAACTTTTGCAGTTGCAGTTGGTCCAACCCTCTTGGTTCTGCCTTTGTCTGATTTCCAATATGCATTTAGGAATTCATCATAGAGCTCTTCAACGGTATCTGACGTTTGATTCAGGTCTATTTTTGATAAGGTTACACTGCGGAACTTATCCAACTGAGGTTTTACTTCTGCAAGTTTTGCACCTATTCGGCTACATCCTTTGTACCCTAAGACTCGCATCATTTTTCCCCATTTCAACAAATAAGGGCACAAGATAAATTCAACTTCATATTCGCCAAAACTACCCACTATTCCCTCAAAATCTTTGATAGCAGTTAGATAGATGCTGTCAAGTTCTTTGTACTTATTCTCATACTGTCCCACTATCCTTGAAAACTCTCTTGAGGATGGGGCTGCCATTAACCTACTCATAACCTCAATCCCTCATTTTTCATAAGTAGCTTTTCCATAATAAATTTTGGAGATTTCAATCTTGCCTCTAGTCTTTTTCACTTCACAACATTCCAAGGATAGAGTGACACAGAGAGGAGATTGCTGATTTTATAGATGAAAACTTAACAGCTGGTTATATTGGGCTTTTAATATAGATTTTTGATTGAGTGTGAACAATTTCTTAGTTATTAGTGTTTAATAGATTTAGTAAAAGACTGCTGCTAAACTGACCTAGTTTACTAGTGCGTGTTGTTAGAGCGAGTGATAGAGTTTTAAATACTATGATTAACATATGTTTAGTGTGAACTGTATGTCAAAAATGGATAAACTCAAAAAGAAGCAACTAGTAGTAAAAGCTACTCCAGTGAAGGAAATACCCGTAGGCAGGAAACTAGCCAAGATTCCAGAGTACGATGCAGTATTCAAACAAGTTATTGAGAGCCCAGAGAAGATGTTTAAAATTGAGGTTGAAGGTAAAACAGTGAAATCATTATATGCACCATTCTCATTCAGGGTAAAGTCATACAATAAGAAGCACGACAGAAAATTCAATGCACAGCTTAGAGTCCGCAATAAGGAAATCTACATTGTTAAGGTGGATAGGAAGGACTAGACCAGCCCTTAGCCTATCCCTTTTTCTCATTCACAAACATTCTGAGGAGCATTAATAATCTCTGTCTCTTTTCCAGACATTAAAAGAGCATTGACCCCAACAGTAACTGTTGCCTTTGTAGATGCAGTTTCTACACTCTGGCGAATCAAAAAACCTACGCTTACTCACAAAACAATCTCCATAAACAATAATGCAGCGCTGCATTTCTGCCTTCTGGTATTATATTACACAGAATAATCTTTTCACTTCACAAACATTCCAAGTCTTGATAACAGCAAATAATCAATAGGCATCTTAGATAACTTCCACTTAACTACCATTCCAATGAGCCATGATTCCCTAAAATGGAATTGGGATGTATTTGGAATCATGGGTTGTTTGGCGGTGAGTATTGAATCCAGGAGTCTGGGTTTTGATACTTGATTGAAGGAGTGTTATGCTGGTCTGCTCTCTTATTTTCGTTCAGTAGTTTTTTTATTGTGGCTAGAAGTTCTCTGTGGTGTTCTTCGTCTTCAATTATGCTTATAAAAATGTTTTTGATTCTTTCCAAGTTTATGTTATAGAGCTGGTTTATTTCTTTAACCATGTACTGTAGAGTTTTCATTTGGACGAAAATGTAGTATTCCTCTCCAGCACTGCTTTCCAAAGCTGTAAGTTTTTCAATTAGTTGCTGAAGCTCCAATCTGCTCATTTTTTCTTTGCTTGCGGTTTCTTTCAATAAAGTATCTATTATCTGCCATGTTTCTCCAAGCTTCTTTGCACAGTCCTTAGTCTTTTCCTTTGAGACTGCTATGCTGTCTGCCACCCCTTTGAGAAGTGCAGAATGTTTTGAACTGTCCTGAGCAATACTAAATAAGAGGGTTTTTACAAGGGGCACTTCTGCTTTTCCCGCCAGACTCTGATACAAGAGAAAAGTGTTATTTTCCAACATGCTCAAACAATGAAGATAATCAACGATAATCTTAGGGTTATCCATTCCTGTCAATACCTAACTACTGTGATTTTGAAGTTACTTAGTTTCGGATAAATAGCTTATGAATTTCAGCTTCAGAAATTAATGAGGAAGGCATTCTAGAAAATGAACCAAAGAGTGAATAATCGTAGCTTAAGGCATTCAGAAATCTTGAGCATAAGAAAACTTTTGTGTGTAGAGACAGGCATCATAGCTGCAGGCATTCTGCTTAGTCTATAAAGCGTATCTGTATCTCTGTTTGCTTCACATATGGTGTTTTAAAGCATATTGCCTTTCAGAGTTTCCATTGGCTTTTTGCTTATGTTTCTTGAAGTAAACAATTGAAGCTATGCAAACAACAGCTATTATCACTGAAGAGGCAATAACCAAGGTTGTTGGGAAAGGCTCAAGTTTAGGTTCAGGTGAAGAAGAGGGTGTTCCTGGAGATACTGTGAAATTAACTACTTGAGAAACATTATGCACCTTAAACATATTCTGGTACTCCCCAATAGGTCTAACCCAAAAGGTGACAAGTACAGTTAAAGAATGGGTGCCATTAGCTACATGAATAGATGAATTATGAGTTAAAGGAGCAGGCTGATAAAATTGACCTATCCGTATAGTTTCTCCACTGAACATTATGTTTCCAAACACGTCATGCCAGTATTGTCCATCTAAATTATAGCAGAGAACAACAGTGTAATTAGCAACATCTGGTGAGTTGGTGATATTAGAATTGTAACTGAAGCTCAGGGGAATATCATTTGTGAAGTAAGTTTCATTTTGAATTGGTGAAGAGACATTAACATTGATAGTGATATCATATATTGTTGCTTGAACAAATAGCGTTGAGTTCGTAAAGCTCAAAGCTAACAGCATTAAAAGAAAAAAGAATACTCTGAGCCCCTTGCTTATCTTCATAAGCATCAATAATTGCTAAGATATTTTGTCTAAAAGGCTTTTTTGTCAAGGTTTCTTGACTAAGCCACATTCAGCTTTAGTCAAAGTTTCTTGACTAAGTTTTCTCAACGACCCAAACTTGTTCTTTAATGGTCATTAAATACTGAATCAGCTCTCTGGGCACAAGAGGTCTTACTTGTCAAACAATTTAGTCTATGGTAAAAAAGACGGTGCCATTGTAGGATGAAGGGTGCAAAACAAGACCTTGACATTCTAAGAAGACAGTTAAAGAATGAGAGCCCTCAGATAATTCTGGTAATTGAGTTGACCCAATTGCAGGGCAAGTAACATGCATCTCTTGGGCTCCTTCAACTGAAAAAGGAATAGCATCAATGTATTTTCCATCGAGATAATAGTACAATGAGTACCTGACACCCATCCCAACAGTGAAAGACAGGTTCAAAGTCAGAAATTTGGTGTTGTAAGTTTTGTTAAGGGGAGAATAGAGGGTGAATGCGTAGAAACGAATGTAATAATCAGGTTGGGGGTCTGGTGAAGAGTAAGATGATGGATCCTCTGGGATTCCTTCTGTTCCTTTTATTCCAAAATGCTTAACTAGAGCTGAATGGTTGAAAGGAAAATATACAGAGTTATGAGTACCATTGTTAGAAATAGTGTACTGGTCAACACTCATTATGTAGTACTTATCAATTACGGAGAGTTCTCCCCCAATTAACTCAGTTGGAATTGTGATGTTACAGAAAGAATTTTCCTGGTTTCCCCTGAAATAAATTGTAACAAAGTATGAAGGCGGTATTCCATAGTAGCTAACCTCTGGTACAGAAGAGTAATTACTTCTAACGGTTATACTGTAGGTTTTTTCTCCAGCTGAAATAGTATACATGTATAACTTGCCTAATGCTTCTTCACCCTTTGCCAAATCAACTAATAGGATTACAGCCACTATTGAAAAGATGACTATCAAGACAAGTGCTAGTGCTAATGCTGTCTTCTTCATATAAGCACCATCTCAGATAATCTTTTAAAGGGATATTTAGCTCTCCCCAGAGAACAGACTGTTCTCCTAAAAGAACAGACAAAGTCTTCTCTACGTTCCAAACTTGTTCTTTAATGGTCATGAAGCGTTTTAAGGTGCATTGCCCATCAAGCAGAGTTTCCATTGGCTTTTTGCTTATGTTTCTTTAAGTAAACAACCAAACCTACGCCAATCACAGCTACTGGCACTACAATTCCCATTGCTAGTGTTGTTGGGAAAGGCTCTGATTCAGGTTCAGGTGATTGTGTAGGCTCCATTGAGGGTTCTAATTTCCCATCAGCGTTTTCAGTTAAGCCAGTTGAAGGTGTGTTTTCATTGCTACTTACGTTGAAACTAGTTCCTTGGTACAATGAACGTCCATTGCCGTACTCATCAAAGCAATCAGCAAAAAGAATTATCTTATGTGTGCCATTCGCAAGGTTAGTTAAAGTTATGTTCCCATTGATAGAGATATACCTCGCATTATCGTCTAAGTGATAATCAAGAAGATACTTTGCGCTCTTTAACTCCTTGGTTGTTGAGAAGATTAGTTCTACTTCGCTTGTTGTGTAAGTTATTTTCTTAGGGGAAATAAGAGTTAACTCTGGACTTCTGTAGCTTAAATCTACAGTGAATGTTCTCTCTGCTGACATTACTTTTCCATCAGAAATTGCGTAAGCGCTTATTGTGTGATTACCTTCAGTTAGGTCGCATAGTGTTGAGCTAGCAGTAAAAGACACATATGCCTGGTACCAGAGAACCTGTTCACGATGCTCTCCTTCCTTAACATTAGTTAATGTGACATTATCACCATTATCTAAACTGTAGAAAACCTGTGGAGCATAAGCTCCCCCAGAGCTGTTTGGGGTCACTAATACTTCAATCTTTAAAGGAACTGAAGCATTTGAGTAGCAACTTTCCCATGATGGGTAAGGATATAAAACACTGAGAGTTGGAACTGACGGTCCAGGATTAGCCTCTACTAGAGGCTGCACTCCAACCATTAATGAAACAAAGAGTGAGAATACAACTGTTATTGCTAATGCTGCTCTCTTCATAACAGCACCAATTAAAGCATAGTTATTTCGCCTAAAAGGCTTTTTTGTCAAGGTTTCTTGACTAAACATTTTAGGTTATTCTATACGCTCCAAATTTGTTCTGGTCATCACAAAAAGGCTTTAGATTAAGCCTGATACAAAAACTTGAAATTCTGTTAAAGGCATAGTAGGTGCATGGCAACAAAAAGATTCGCAATTCTTGGGTTAATACTTGCGTTGTTAGCCTCAGTTATAGCAATAATCTATCATTTTGCCAAAACCAACTATTACACTGCTTCAGACATCTTCTGGTATGGAGCAATAGCAGGTTTTCTTGGCGGTCTACTTTTGGTATTTCTGGTTCTGATAGGTTTTCTTGTCTTCAAACTGAAAGTGAAATAGAAAATATCCACTTTGTGAAAGCTTAAGTTTTCTAGACGCTCCAAATTTGTTCTTTGATGGAATGGCTTATGCCTTATTTTCCATAAACTAAATATCTCAGCTTAACATGCCTGCTATAACTGAGTAGAGGAATACAGCAATCAGCAGTATTCCAATTATGAGACTTGCCTTAAACAGAAAAGAGTAGATTTTATCTCTTTTACGCAGCTTCCATAAGACCACTACACAAGCAAGTACAAAAACAATTGCAAAGATTATAGCGATTGGAAAGGGAATGAGGTTATATGCCATGAGTTAACTTTAACCTCTTTGCCATTTAAGTTTAATCAAGTTCTCTCTTGCATTTTTTGCAGTACGTTGCATCTGTTTCTGTTGTTGCTCCACAGTATGGACAAGTGCGTACAGTAGGCAAGCTATTCTGTTTGATAGGGATAAATGCAGGAACAGACAGCCTAAGTGCACCAATACCAATAACTATGCAACCACCCCCTGCTATTACGTATCTAACATCAAAAACAGAATAATTAGCTATTGAATAAATACCTAAAACTATGAAAAAGATACCTACAGCCACTACAGCCATGTAATTATACTTCATTCTCTTTATAGTCACTTTATCACTCAAGTGAATGTATGCTTTTTGATTTTAAATAACTTGCCACTGAGTTTTAGCAAAGTTTGCTCCTACGTACAAAAATTGTTCTTTAATGGTCATTATATACTTAGACTACTCCAAGGGGTCTGCCTAGGTTTAGGTAGTGAGGTGAATTAGTAGATGAAGATAAAATGTGTAAAGATGGAATGCAGTGTTTGCCATAGGGAAGGGCTAGCTCAACTATTCCTCAACAAACACAATGAAGTTAGCTACGCAAGAGTTAGACATTATAGCCATATTGACAAAGTTTCTCATAAGCCACAATTCACTTATTGCAAAATAACTGACTTAGAGGCTCTGAAAACTTTATTACTGAAGCAAGATATTTCTCTCTCCGTTGATAGGGCTGAAGTGGGTCAAATGGGTCAAAGCAGAAACGCAGCAATACATGACCTAAATCTAAAAGATTCAAGCTCTAATCAACAAGATAAGCGTTGCCGGGGTAGCCTAGCCTGGCTAGGGCGCCAGACTCATAATCTGGATTTCCAGATGAGAAATCTGGAGATAAAAGGGGCTAAACGCTCTATACCAGAGGTCGCGGGCTCGAAACGCAGAAGAAGCGAGAATCCCGCCCCCGGCACCACCCAGTTCGCTTTTAACTGTAGAATCTCTTCAATGCTTTAAGCGCGTTCAGCGTAATCCACTTGCTCTCTTCGCCCTTGCGTTCAATATTCGTTTGGAATCGCCCATTAAAAGTATTTTCAAGTTTCCATCTGCCTTGAGCATCTTGCTTAGAAAGCACTAAATCAACAGCTTCCTGCATCCGTTCATCCTTGTACCCCAATTTCGTCAATATGCCCAAAACTTCCAAAGCGTCGTTTTGATACATTAGTGGAAAGCCAAACCGCAACCAGCCTGGCTTGGAAACTTTGCTCAGATCGTGGCTTCTCTTGTAAATGTGATGTTTAAGCATGTGCTCTGCTCCATTTTTAATTGTAGCTTCCACTTCTCTGTTTCTTTTGTCGGCTGGAATCTCTGCCAAGGCCTTTAACGCTTTAACTGCGCCCATGTGGCAAGTGTGCGTTCCCCAGCACATTACGTACTTGTCGTAAGGCCAACCTTTCTGGGATTCTTTTACTCCGTCGTCGAATCTTTGGTAAGTGGTGATCCAGTTGATTCCACGTTGAACCCGCGTGTCTTCCAGATAGCCCAGTCTGATGAGGCTCCAAACCATGTTGCCCGTTAGGCACGGTATTACTTCGCTGCGGAGGCCTCCGCCAGCTTTAATAGACAAGTGCATGGAAAAACCGTTGCTTTCAGGATTTTGAGAATTTGCAAGAATAAATTCGCATGCCTTTCTGATGCGGGGGTCTTTTTCGTCTGCGCCGAGTTCTGCTAAAATGATGAGTTGCCACACTGTTCCTTTGTACTTGGCAGTGTAAAACGCTGTTGGCGTCTCCCAGGAGCCATCAGCATTCTGTTTAGCCAGAATCCGCGGGGTCACTCCAGTATTCATTATCGCGTTTTTGGTTTTTTTCACTTCCGAATCGTTTGCTGGTTTGTCCAGAAGCTCTGTTAACGTGAAATATCGAACGGATGGGTTATCTTCTTCCAACAGCCAGTTTACTGGGTCAGCTTTCAACAGTGATTTCCAATCACTCATATCTCGTCACCCTGCATAGGCAACTGTGTTTATTTGTTTTAGGAAGTACATAAGTTTGAGAGGCATTTTTCATTATCTGTTTTGCTGTACAGCTTGCGGATGGTTAAGTGGAGTCTTTATCAATTCGAGCGCGTATATCACAACTAAGAAGGAGTTTCAGATGGAATCCCGTAGTGATTGGTTGCAGATTCTTGCCAGCTGCAAAGAAAACGTGAAAAGGCACATTCGCCCGCTTCTGAAAACTTTACGCGAGCCACAGCCTGACTTGGGCAAAGGCGCAGGCGGCGACCCGATGAAGCCTGTGGATTTGGCTGCGGAAAAAGCCATTATTGAAACGCTGCAACAGTGCGACATCTCGTTTACGCTTGTCAGCGAAGAATCAGGCGTGAAAGAGTTCGGCAAAACGCCCAAGCAATGCTACGTGACGGTTGACCCGATTGACGGCACAACTAATCTTGTCCGCGGTCTTCCCTTCTACGCCTCTTCCATAGCGGTTTCC
>CAYGYB010000009.1:0-3787 GCA_964354015.1 uncultured Candidatus Bathyarchaeia archaeon | reverse complement strand
GGCTTAACAGATGCTTTTGTGGACATCCGCGGGAAACTCCGCACAACAGACATGGCGGCTGGTTTTCTTATAATGCGTGAAGCGGGCGGAATAATCACCACGCCTGAAGGCAAAGCACTAAATGCCACGCTGGACCCGAAAGAGAAAGTGAAGTTTGTAGCCTCTGGAAACCAGCAAGTTCACGAGACCATTCTAAGCTTGATACAATCGAGAAAGGAAAAGCGATGTTAAAGTTACTGCTGCCCAGCGCTGCGGCTTTAATAAAAACGGGAAAAACCAAAACCCTTGTGATAGCTGACCCGCATTTAGGCTGGGAAATTGCGCTTCAAGCGAAAGGAATTCACGTTCCAAGCCAAACGTCAAAGCTGCTACGGAAACTGGTGGTGCTCCTGTCCAAGTACAAGCCTGACGCACTGCTGATTCTCGGAGACGTCAAATACACGGTTGTTAAAACAGAACCCGGCGAATGGCACGACATACCAGAATTCTTCACTGAACTCAAACGCCACATAAACGACATAGCGATAGTGCGCGGCAACCACGACGCAAACCTTGAACCATTGCTACCTGAAAACATAAAACTGCTCCCTGCAACAGGCACTGCAATAGGCGGCATCGGCCTTTTCCATGGACACAAGTGGCCTTCTCCCGCGCTTCTGAAGTGCAAAACGCTGATCATGGGGCACCTGCATCCAGTGGTGGTTTTCCATGACCCTGCAGGCTTCAGAATAACACGGCAAATATGGCTAAAAGCCCAGTGCAACACTGAAGCCTTAGCTAAGCTGTTGCTGCAGAAGCACGGAGTAAAAATTGAAGGCACACCAGAAGCCACAGTGAAGAAGCACTGCGGCTTCAAGCCGCAAACAACTCAAATCTTCATCATGCCTAGCTTCAACGATTTTCTCGGCGGCAGACCAATAAATGAGGCAAAACAGCGGAATGAACTGGGCAGCGAAGCATTAATTGGACCTGTTTTGCGTTCAGAAGCCGTGGATGTGGAGAACGCGGAGCTGTATCTCTTAGACGGCACATACCTCGGAACACTAAACCAACTCAGAAAACTGGGCTGAAAAACGCAGCCTTTTCCCGCATGCCTTCACGTAAACACGCAATTTTACTCATCTACTCAGCAACCGCTGAAACATCCACGTAAGTTGACGAGTCAACGTGAATTTCGAAACCGCCGTTTGAAGCTGCCTTGGCTTTTGCGTTCACCAACTGCACCGCCACATTACGCTTAAGACGCTGCTCAAGCTCTTCCGCCTTCTCGTTCCAAACAACCACTGTTACTTCGCCGCTATCATCGGCAAGCGTGAACCGTAACACTTTTCCAGCCGTCAAATCCTGCCGCGTAAAAGTAGAAGAGGGATAAACTGCTTTGACAACGCCTACAACGTGAATACGCCTCTGCGCAGCGGTTATGTCGCTGATTTTCGTGGCGAATTTACTAATAGACGGATACTCTTCTGCCCTCAAATCATGCGGGTTAACTTCAACTTTGCTTTTCTCGCCAAGATGCAACTCCACTTTGCCAGCGCGGTCTTCTCGAGTGTACCCGTGAGAGAAACGAACCACCAGCCCAGTTTTTAACTCGCCAGACTCAACCAGATCAGCCTTATCATTCCACAGCATAACGCGGAGAACGCCATCGTCATCAGCAACCATCAAACTCGCGTATTTCCCCGACTTTTTTCCTTCAAAAGTTCTAGCTGGATAAACCGCGACAACACGCCCTGACACTGCAACATCATTTAAGTCAGGAACCAAGTGGCTTATGGAAAGTTCGCGGTCATAAACGGTGCCTGCGAGGATTTCAACGCCGTATTCAGCGGCAATCAACCGCAGAAGCGTCGCTTCTTCTATTAAGCCGCTAGTCTTGTTTTTCTCTGTTCGTAACCTTTCCAGAACTGCTTCTCGAGTGATTTCTGGATGCTGCAGCAGAATCTGCTGAATTATTTCGTCAATGGTCATTTTCTCTGGGTGCCGCCACGGATAAAGAATGCGGGTTATTTTAAATTTTTTGCGACACCTAACAGTCAAAGCGCAGTCAGCGCATTGGGATGGTTAGGTTTTTTCTGTTTCTTGTTCTTCTTCTTTGCCGTAGTACGCGTACAAGAATATTAGCACTATAGCGACGAATGTCGCTCCCATGAGGACGAATTCGAGTGTTGCGAAGTATGCGCCTAAATCCATTGCGTTTCGCCTTTTTCGTATTACTCTTCTCATGTTGTAATATTTAAGCAGTAGCTTTTTTCCACTCGTTCATCAATGTCTTATAGAGTTCGTCGGTTTCCTCTATGGTTTCGTACCAGCCTAGGTTGCGGGCGATTTTCTGGGCGATAAGGTGGTAGCACAGGTGGATTTCTCTGTCTAAGACGCGGAAGTAAAAGTCGTCGCAAGTGCAGAACTCCGCTTCAGGCATTATGAGGTAGTCGCGTTCTCTTCCGATGACTATCCACACGGTTCTGCCGCTGGGTTTGAAAACGTACTTTTTCACCCTGTTCTCTTTTAAAGCGTCGAGGGCTTTTGTGAAGCGTTGCCCGAAAAGCTCGTAGAGTTCGGTGAGGTTTTTGCCTGACAGTTTGCCTTCTGTTTTTGCTTCTCGGCAGATGGCGTTTAACGTTTCGATTTCGGAGTTTTCGTTCATGCAGGCACAGGCTGGGAAAGAGAGTTCTTGAAGAAAATTGGGTTTTATTTGATGTCTATTTGTTCGCCTTTTGACTTCTTCATTTCAGCTCTGGGCAGAATGACTTCTAAGACGCCGTTTTTGTAGTTTGATTTGGCTTCTTTCACCTTCACTTTCGCTGGAAGCGTGACTTCCTTGTAGTATTTGTAGTGTGGCGTGTCCACGCTGATTTCAAGCGAGTCTTCGGTTCCGTGGAGTTTTATGTCGGTTTTTTCTACTCCGGGAAGTTCGGCGACTACGCGGATTTCGCTGTCGGTTTCCACCACGTCCACCAGCGGTTCGCGTTCTTCCTTGACTTCGGGTCCTTTGCGGGATTTTTTGATGTTGCCGAATTCTTGGATGTCAGGTTTGCCGTCTGGACCGATTTTCATGCTGTAACCGTACACGAAGGGTCCGAATTCTTTGACTGTGCTTCCGTCTGGGAGCTTGCGTTCTTTGACGTAGTCTTTGGGTACTTTTTCGGTGAACTCGCGGAATTCTTCTTCCATGCGTTTTTCCATTTCGTGGAAGATGTGGTCGATGTCGCCGAAGAATGGGTCTTTGTCAAGCGGGAAACGTCTGCGCTTGTTCCATTCAGGGTAATCTTCATCATCTGAAGACATGCACAAATCACCGCAAATATGTAAGTTTTCCAATCCAATAAGGTTTATGATAGCAAACCGCACTTTTCAACGTGTGCTAGTGTGATTTTTTTCTATAGCCCCCTTATTTAAAGGCACTTTATATAGTTCTGGAAGTGGCTGTGGGGACCTACCCTCTATAGGTTTCTGCAATGAACTGCTAATAGGCTCCAAATATGCGGGTTGATGGCGATTAATCTTTGGCTTTTGTTATTATCACGGTTTTTCCTTTTATCTCAATTTCAACTTTGTCTTTTTCTATAAATGGAAATGTTCCATCTCTGGCGACTTCGGTGGGGATGTAAATGAAAAATCTGTCATAAGTTTTCTTGCCAGTTTTGGTTTTTCTGTTGATGAATGTTCCTATGCCTTTCTTCATTTTGGTAGCCCTATTTCTGTTCAGCTGAACCTAAAGAACTAATCAGAATTGCAAAACATGAAAAGAGAAATGAAACTTCCAGCTAAGTTCTTGACTGGCTTA
>CAYGYB010000008.1:0-14873 GCA_964354015.1 uncultured Candidatus Bathyarchaeia archaeon | reverse complement strand
CCTTGTCTGGAAGAAGCAACGTTACCGTACAAAACCTAACAATTGAAGCATTTGAGTATGGCATCTATCTGAGCAACTCGTCCGGCAACACATTATATGCGAACACCATAACAAACAGCACCTACGATGGCATCCGCCTCGCTTACTCTTCAGGCAACAGCGTATCTGCAAACAACGTAGCAAACAACAAGTGGGATGGCATCTACCTCTATTACTCTTCAAACGGCAACAACTTATCTGCAAATACCATAGCAAACAACACCCGAGGCATCTATCTCTATTACTCTTCAGGTAACAGTATATCTGCAAACAACATAGCAAACAACGGCTGGTATGGCATCCGCCTCGAATTCTCTTCAGGTAACAGTATATGTGCAAACAAGATAGCAGACAACGGCTATGATCACATCAGTTCAGAATTCTACGGTGGCATCTTGTTTGATTCCTCTAGCAACAACACTGTAACTGCAAACAACATAACGAACAACTACCATGGCGTCTACACTTACTTATCTTCAAACAACAATTTATCAGCCAACAACATCACAAACAGCTACCTTGGCATCTGGCTCCGTTCCTCTTCGCACAACAGTGTATTTGCAAACAACGTAACAAACAGCAGCAACCGTGGCATACAGCTATGGTCCCAATCAAGTCCCTTTTCGAGCAACAACACTATATCTGCAAACAACGTAATAAACAATAAATACGATGGCATCTTGCTTGAGTCCTCTTCAAACAACAACACTATTTCCGCAAACTACATAGCAAATAACACCTATGGTATCTCGCTTACTTCCTCTCTTTACAATAATTTATCAGAAAACTTCATAACAAACAACACCTACAGTGTTTGGCTCTTTTCCTCTTCATGCAACAGTGTATCTTCAAACTCCATAACAAACAACACCTACTGCGTGGTGCTTTCTTACTATTCAAACAGCAACAGTATATGTGCAAACAACATAACAAACAACAACGGTTATGGAATCTGGATCTATGATCATTCAAGCAGCAATAGCTTACTTGCAAACACGATAACAGGCAATAGCGATGCGGGCATCTCCCTCATGTACTCTTCAGACAGCAACAGCGTAACAGCGAACGACATAACAGCAAACGGCGGAAATGGCATATATCTCGATTCCTCTTCAAACGGTAACAGCATAACTGGAAACAGCATAACAAACTACGGAGACCATGGCATTGAACTTTGGTCCTCTGACAATAGTATTTCTGCAAACACCATAACGGGCAGCAATACCTACGATGGCATCCGCCTCGTTTACTCTTCAGGCAACAGCGTATCTGCAAACAACGTAACAAACAACGAATATGGCATCTTCCTCGTTTCCTCTTCAGCCAACAGCGTGTCTGCAAACACCATAACAAACAACTTTGACGGCGTCTTTCTCTATGACTGTTCGGGCAATAGTATATCTGCAAATACCGTAGCAGACAACCGCGCCAATGGCATCCACCTCTACCACTCTACAGGCAATATCATATCTGCAAACAACATAACAAACAATGAATTAGGCATCTCCCTCAGTTCTTCAAACAACCTTATTCGGCATAACAACTTCGTGGACAACACAGCACAGGCATATGTGGAACCTGGATACGTGAATGTTTGGGATGATGGTTACCCATCAGGCGGCAACTACTGGAGTGACTACGCTGGCGTTGACCTTAACAATGGTCCTTACCAAAATGTAACTGGCAGCGACGGAATAGGCGATACACACTATATCATTGATGCCAACAACACAGATCATTATCCCTTAATGGGTCTGTGGAGCCCAATCTTAACGCTCGAGAATGTCACAGCTTGGTATTGGACCTCATCCACTGGTGTTAATTCTGTTGCGGTTGGCGATGTTGATGATGATGGGCAGGTTGAGACGGTTACGGGCGGGTTCTATAATGATGGTGTTCGTGATGTGGCGCAGCTGGTCGTTTGGAACAGCTCTTCCTTAGCGCCTGAACGGTTAACGGCATGGTACTGGTTTGGCAACACGACCATCAATTCAGTAGCCAGTGGGGATGTGGACGGTGACGGTGGAGTGGAAATCGTGACGGGCGGATACTTCTATGACGGCTCAAGGAAGGTTGCTCAGTTGGTCGTTTGGAACGGCTCCAGTTTGGCTGTCGAGGAAATCAGAACGTGGTACTGGATTAACAATACTGTGATTAATTCGGTTGCGGTTGGCGACGTTGACGGCGACGGGCAAGTGGAAGTTGTTACTGGCGGCTACTTCAATGACGGCGCAAGAAACATTGCCCAGCTTGTGGTCTGGGACGGGGCAACACTAGCAGTTGAGGGAGTCACTACTTGGTACTGGACAAGCGACACGGTTATCAATTCTGTTGCCGTTGGCGACGTTGATGCTGATGGCCAAATGGAAATCGTCACTGGCGGGGCCTTCAATGATGGCGCAAGGGATAATGCCCAACTGGTCGTGTGGACTGGTTCTGGTTTGGCTGTGGATAGACTTACGACTTGGTACTGGACAAATGACACCGCCATAACCTCTGTAGCTTTAGGTGATGTTGATGCTGACGGGCAAACCGAAATAGTCACCGGCGGATACTTCAATGACAACGCAAGGAACGTTGCTCAGCTTGTAGTTTGGACAGGTTCAGCATTGGCTGTTGACAGGCTAACCACATGGTACTGGACTGGGAATACGGTGATTAATTCGGTTGCGTTGGGCGATATGGACGGCGATGGCGAAGTGGAGGTTGTCACGGGCGGATACTACAATGATGGTGCACGTAACGTAGCCCAGATGGTGGCATGGAGTGGTTCCAGCTTGGCAGTTGAGAATATCCAAACGTGGTATTGGGTGAGCGACACCGCGATCAATTCTGTGTGTCTCAGCGACCTTATAGGCGACTCTTCAGCTGAAATAGTAACTGGCGGAGCATACAATGACGGGACACGCTGGAATGCTCAACTCGTAGTTTGGGGCATGAGACAAACAGTCTGATTCTGCAGACTCTCATATTCCTATGTTGCTGATCACAAAACTCTGGAGAAGTGACATCTATCCCGCTGTTGAGCCTAGAAGAGGTCGCGTCCAAATCGCATAGGCACGATTTCTGGCATGACTTCCGAAAATATGCTGATGAGAAATAGGCTTCTTTAGACTACATCATGGGAAATGGGAAAAGCCTGTAGCGTTTTCTATCGCAGAAAATGGGTACTCAATTTTGGACAGCCATAAACGTTAAAGGCTTCTAGAAGATTTTTCCATAAATCTTAAGAGTGAAAATAGAAAAAGAAGACAGCTTGAACAGGGAGTTGAATTGCGAAATCTTAATTGTGGAATGATAATAGTATTGTTGATGGTCAGTGTTTTTCCTTTGGCTTTTATCATTCAGCCTGTGAGGGCGGCAGGAACGGTTTATATTAGGGCTGATGGGTTGGTTGATCCTTCGGATGCGCCGATTTTGAATGTTGGGAACGTCTTTTACACGTTTACAGACGACATCAACGAGAGCCTTGTGGTTGAGCGTGACAACATCGTGGTTGACGGCGCAGGCTACATGCTTGAAGGTGCAGGAGATGGAATCGGAATATCTTTGACTATAAGAAGCAATGTTACAATCAAAAGCCTAACAATCAGAAAATTTTACTATGGTATCTATTTATTCAGCTCGGCTGGCAACACATTGTCTGCAAACAGAATAATAAACAACACCCATGGCATCAGGTTCGCTTCCTATTCAAGCAATAATAGTATATTTGCAAATAACATAACAAACAACAACCGTGGCATCTACTTCGGTGACTCTTCAAGCAACAGCATATCTGCAAACACCATAACAAACAATAGCGAGGCTGGCATCTACCTCATGTACTCTTCAGACGGCAACAGCGTATCTGCAAACACCATAGCAAACAATTACCGTGGCATCTACCTCTATTCTTGTTCAGGTAATAGCATATTTGCAAATAACATAACAAACAACAACTGTGGCATCTACCTCGAATTCTCTTCAAGCAACCTTATTTGGCATAACAACTTCGTGAGCAGCACAGCACAGGCATATGTGGAACCTGGATACGTGAATGTTTGGGATGATGGTTACCCATCAGGCGGCAACTATTGGAGTGACTACGCTGGCGTTGACCTCTACAAAGGTCCATACCAAAACCTGACGGACAGCGACGGAATAGGCGACACGCCCTACATTATTGACGCGAGCAACACTGACCGTTATCCCTTGATGAGTCCGTGGAATCCGACTCTGTCAGTTGAAGGTGTTACCGCTTGGTACTGGACATTCAGTACAACCATTAGCACTGTTGCTGTCGGCGATGTTGATGGTGATGGTCAGAAGGAAACTGTGACGGGCGGAACATTCTACGATGGTGCTCGTAACGTGGCGCAACTGGTGGTTTGGAACAGCTCTTCTCTGGCGCCTGAACTGTTAACGACGTGGTACTGGTTTGACAACACTACCATCAATTCAGTAGCCATAGGCGATATGGACGGTGATGGCGGAGTGGAAATCGTCACTGGCGGATGCTATTTCGACGGCACCCGCCAAGTTGCTCAACTGGTCGTGTGGAACGGCTCCAGCTTGGCTGTCGAGGGAATCAGAACGTGGTATTGGATAGGTGACACGGTTATCAGTTCTGTTGCTGTTGGCGACATTGACGGTGACGCTCAAGTGGAGATTGTTACGGGCGGATACTACAACGATGGGACGCGTAACATAGCGCAGCTTGTCGTCTGGGCAGGGTCTGATTTGTCAGTCGACAGGCTAACGACTTGGTACTGGACAAGCAACACTGCGATAAAGTCGGTAGCCACAGGCGATGTCGACGCGGATGGCCAAGCAGAAATTGTTTCTGGCGGAGTCTTCAATGACGGCGCGCGTGATGTAGCCCAACTGGTAGTCTGGAATGGGGCTGATCTTACGGTTGATAGGCTAACCTCTTGGTTCTGGACTGCAGACACTGCCATAAACTCGGTAGCTGTGAGTGATGTTGATGCTGATGGGCAAACGGAGATAGTAACTGGAGGATATTTCAACGATGACACGAGGAATGTTGCTCAGCTTGTGGTGTGGAATGGAACTGACCTGTCAGTTGACAGGCTAACAGCATGGTACTGGACAAACAACACCGTAATAAACTCGGTGGCCGTAGGTGATGTTGACGGTGATTGCGAAGTGGAGGTCGTTACTGGCGGATATTACGATGATGGTACGCGTAACGTAGCTCAGATGGTTGCGTGGAGCGGTTTTGGCTTGGCAGTTGAGAATATCCGAACGTGGTATTGGGTGAGCGACACTGTTATTAACTCTGTGTGCCTCAGCGACGTCAACGGCGACTTCACAGCTGAAATCGTAACCGGCGGAGCATACCATGACGAGTTGCGCTGGATCGCCCAATTAGCAGTTTGGGGCATGAGACAAACAGTCTAATTCTGCAAACCGCCACATTTTCACGTTTCTGAGCAAAACAGCTTTGAACTCGAGAAGTGGCAACTATCCCGTTAATGAGTCTAAAGAGGCCGCGTACAGATCGCTTAGGCATGGACTTTGACATGGTTTTCCGAAAATGATAACAGGAATCGATAACGAGCTAAAATTACTTCATGGGAAGCAAAAAACATGGATGTTTTTCCGCGGTTTACTGTTTGGCTATTTTGGTGTACATACTCTGAAGCAGTCAAGCGCACGCGCTGAATATTTTTTCTGCTGATTTGAAGACAAGTACTAAGACCGTTTCCGTTGGAGGATAGCAAGTCTTTTATGAGGCTATTACTTCATAAAAACCGAGACGTGAGCATTAGCGGAAGCTTCCGCAAATGTGGAAGAAGTGAGAGAGGGAAAATGAACAAGAAGGTTACCAAGCTATTAGTAGGCTTTGCTATGTTCGTGCTAATCGCAGCGCTTTTTCCATTGGTTTTTTGCCAAGCAGAATCGCATTCAGAATCCCCCACTTCATTTGGTTCGAGTCAGACTGATTCCTTTACACCTACAATTTGGAAATCGGTTTGTGTTGATCAGGACAACAACGGAATTGCCGACAGCCTCGACGAAGAGATCGCTGACAGAATAGCTAACGGCACGGTTCAAGATTGCGTGAGTGTTACTGTTGTGCTGAAAGCTGCACCAACGGCTCAAGATGTAGACGATTTCATCTCATCTGGCGGATGCTTAACCACGGACCTTTGGACAAAAGCCACCTACGGATTCGGCGGCACTATAAAATACGATGGAATCGCAATTTTCGTCCAGCGATGCCCAGATGTGTTGTTGGTTGAGAAGGAAGCCGTTGGCGAAGCGTGCGTTGCCTACGCAGCGCAACAAGTAGGCGCCAGAACCTACGTATGGAGCAACCTGGGACTTCAGGGAGACCCCAACTCATCGACTGCTATAATAGACACTGGAATCGATGGCTCTCACATAGACTTCTCACCAGGATATGGCGACCAAAACTTTTCGAAAAAGATAGTCGGCTGGAACGATCAAGTGGGCTCCACCACCGCTCCAGTTGATGACCATGGTCACGGCTCGCACTGCGCAGGACTGGCTGGAGGAAATGGGTTCTTCAGCGTAGACGCCTCTGGCTACGCGACAGCAACATGGAGCGCTAATCTGACCGAAACATCAAGTGCGTACTACCATACCGGCATGATGGTGAATAATTCAGGAAACATAACCGTTAGCGCAAAATGGTTGAGCACAGGAACAGCCAAGCTTTCGGAGCTTAGCCTCATGTATAGCGGCAAATCTCTCACGACTTGGACTCCAGTGGACGCAATCAGCACCCCTGTTAACGATACTTGGTACACGCTGACTTATGACGTGTCTTCGGTCCCCTTAGGGGGGTATGACATGTACAATCCAAGGGTATTGGTGACCAGTGGAACGGGAGAATTCTATGTTGCATTTAATGTTTCATGGCCTTACATGCCACCAGCAGATGGTTTCTCAGCTTGGACAGGCATTGCGCCCCAATCGAAGCTGGTTGGAGTCAGAGTTTTGAGTTCCGAAGACAGCGGCTTAACTTTAACGGTTTTTGGAAACCGCTTGATTAGTGGTATTGACTGGATAATCTTGAACAGAATAGATTATCACATAACTGTTGTCAGCATGAGCCTTGGTTTCGGTGCTTATAGGATTGAGAATAGTACAATAGACCTGGCAGTGGCAAATCTTGTGCAAAGTGGAGTAACTACTATTGTTTCAGCTGGAAATGAGGGAATAGGAGATAATTTCGTGTATACTCCTGGTTCTGTGGATGAAGTCATCACCGTGGCAGCTATGAACCAGTTTGATAACGTAGCTAGCTATAGTAGCCAGGGCGGAGCCTCAAGGTACATGGGCAAAACTGTGAAGCCCGACATCACCGCTCCAGGAGGCAGCCCCAACGCCGTGCCACTGTTCAGTGTGGATTCGAACTTCAACGATGCAGAAGGCGGGTTTGCGGAAATTCAGGCTGACGATGCCGCCCCGATGGGGGGGACCTCTATGGCTGCGCCAATCATCGCGGGTTGCGCGCAAGTTGTAATTCAAGCGATGGGCGGGTATGCTAATTGGAACTGGACAAGAAGTCAAGCTTTGCAGCCCAAGATGATTCTTTTGATGACAGCAACTGAGACGTATCCTAACCTTCGAGAGGCCCATTCTTCAACTTACTCTCCAACGCTTGACCGTGGAGGAAAAGACATCCACGAAGGCTTTGGCAGAGTTAATTTGGATGCAGCTGCAGATGCCCTCTTAAAAACATATGGAATTGGCAGTGCGGAAACGGACACTTTGGGCAGACCGCCAACAACCACTGATATTTCCGTTGTTGGACAGAGATTGGCATGGGCGAGAAACGTGCAGCTTATTTCAGGATTCAAATACAATTTCAGCCTCAATGTACCAGTTGGAGCAGACTACGATTTATACCTCTATAATAATACAGGCACCTCTTATGGAGAACCAGCTATAGTGGCGAAGAGCACTAATGAGACCACTGGCGGAATTGAGCAGTTCTGGGTGACGCCTCTTTACACAGGAACGTACTACATAGTAGTGAAAAGAGCAACAGAGACCACTGGAAACGGCAACTTCACGCTCTCAAGCTCAAGCGAGAGTGCGCGCACTCTCTCGCTGTCCAGCGTAACGGCCTGGTACTGGACAAACAACACCGTTGTTAATTCTGTGGCGGTTGGCGATGTCGACGGCGACGGTCAGAAAGAAACCGTTACTGGTGGAAGCTTTTACGACGGCAGCCGCAACGTAGCGCAACTGGTCGTTTGGAACAGCTCTTCTTTGGCGCCTGAACTGTTAACGACGTGGTACTGGTTTGGCAACACGACCATCAATTCAGTAGCCATAGGCGACGTGGACGAGGATGGCGGGGCGGAAATCGTGACGGGAGGATACTTCTTTGACGGTACACGCGATGTGGCTCAGCTGGTTGTGTGGAACGGCTCCAGTTTGGCTGTCGAGGGAATTCGGACTTGGTACTGGACTAACAACACGGTGATCAACTCGGTTGCGCTGGGCGATGTGGACGGCGACGGGCAAGTGGAGATTGTTACGGGCGGATACTTTAATGATGATACACGAAACATTGCTCAGCTTGTGGTCTGGAATGGAACTGACTTATCGGTTGACAGGCTAACGACTTGGTACTGGACAAATGACACCGTAATAAACTCGGTGGCCGTAGGCGACGTAGACGATGACGAGCAAACAGAAATTGTTACGGGCGGAACCTTCAACGATGACACACGCGACGTAGCCCAGCTGGTGGTCTGGAACGGTTCTGGTTTGGCTGTGGATAGACTTACGACTTGGTACTGGACAAATGACACCGCCATAACCTCTGTAGCTTTAGGTGATGTTGATGCTGACGGGCAAACCGAAATAGTCACCGGCGGATACTTCAATGACAACGCAAGGAACGTTGCTCAGCTTGTAGTTTGGACAGGTTCAGCATTGGCTGTTGACAGGCTAACGACTTGGTACTGGATTGGCAACACAGTGATAAACTCGGTTGCGTTAGGCGATGCTGACGGTGATGGCGAAACAGAAATCGTTACAGGTGGATACTTCAATGATGGCATGCGTAACGTAGCTCAGATGGTTGCTTGGAGTGGTTCCAGCCTGGCAGCTGAAAATATCCAAACGTGGTATTGGGTGAGCGACACTGCGATCAATTCTGTGTGTCTCAGCGACCTTATAGGCGACTCTTCAGCTGAAATAGTAACTGGCGGAGCATACAATGACGAGTTGCGCTGGATCGCCCAAGTAACAGTTTGGGGCATGTAACAAACAGTCTGACTTCAAAGAAATACTCTCAGAGACTCTTTTCTCAGTTCCCCAGATTTTTTGTTTGGCTATCCAATTCTTTGCCAGCAAAGGGATGCGCGTGCTTTTTAAAAAATGCTTTTTAGTCTAAAGCTAATGATATAAGATCAAATGAAAATAGTGCATGTCACGGCCAGATATTTTCCAAATGTTGGAGGAGTAGAGACCATTGTTAAGGAGTTGTGCGAAAATCTCGCCGCGAAGGGATTCGATGTTAAAGTTTACTCCTTAGATTTAGGTCGCAATACTTCCAGGCAAGAGTTGATAAATGGAGTCAAAGTTAGAAGATACCGCTGTTTATTAGGTGATCCGTTTTTCATTCCAACACTCGCATTTCTAAGAGATCTCAGAGAAGAAAAACCTTCAATTCTTCACGTCCACAATATCCAGAACCTCTTTCCACTGTTTGTTTCCCTTGTCAAAACGCGTGAGCAGATTCAGGTGATGCAACCTCACTACCACGGCTACGGGCAGACAGCAACAAGGCAACTACTTTTATCTATTTACAAGAAAGTAATTCCAAAGCTTGTTTTTGGTCGCTCGCAAGCGATAATTGCCAATTCAAAATACGAAGAGAGATTACTCAAGAACGATTTTTCGCTGGTGAATCAGATACATTTTGTGCCAGAAGGGCTTTCAATGGGAGAGCTTGGTCATATCAAGTTGGCTCCTGAACATCCTGACAGAATTCTTTATGTTGGAGCATTAAAGAAATACAAGAAAGTGGATCTAGTTTTGCGGGCATTTCGAATCATGCTAGAACAAGAAGAAACTCCAGCAAGACTCGTAATTGTCGGGGATGGTCCAGAAAGGAATCGGCTAAACAGGCTGGCAACTGAACTGGCAATTGATAGGTTTGTTGAATGGAAAAGAAACCTGGGAAGACGGGATTTACTCATGGAGTATTCTAGAGCTCGTGTTTTTGTGATGTTGTCCACTTTTGAAACCTTTAGCATCGCCGTGAATGAATCACTCGCGCTCGGTATTCCTGTTGTCGTTTCTGCGTGCGGCGTTTTCTCTGACCTTGTAAGCCACGGAGTTGTTGAGGGAGTTTTCTCAGAAAAGCCTGAAGAATTAGCTTCTGCGATATTGAGGGCAAGAACAAAAGGAGTTAAAACAATAAACAAAGCCGAGATTCCTTTTCAAGATATCGAGGACTACACAAATCAAATAGAAGCACTGTACAAATCACTGTTGAATGGATTTCGTTGACTTAACACTTCCAGTCTCGCTGGCTGGAATTTTGAGTTTCAGTTAGTGTTTTCTCAACTTCAGGAAATTTTGTGGGGAGGTTTGTGGGACTTTTTTGGTTGAGGTAACGACACTCCATTTGTGATGCGATTTTTGAAACAAAGCATCTGACGCGGCAGCAATGTTTGAAATAAGTTCAATTGAGAGGAAGGTTAATAGTTTGAATATATTGTATTGAGTTATTATTGAGTAGAGCGATGATGCCAGTCCACTTGAGCGTGGATGAAGCAATGAGGTAAAGTATTGCGTCGATTCTCCAGTCCATTTTCTAATTTGATGGTGTCCGTAGATTACTCGTCGCCTTTGTCTGATGTAGTCTTGGATTGTTTCTGGCCCTGATATCGAAACGCATGCCTCGGGTTCATATTCCACTTTCCAACCCAATTTCTTTGCGGTTATAGCTATGTAGGCATCATCGTTTACAATTGCATCCGGGATCTTGTCAACTATATAATTTCGAATGCAAAACGCTTCGCTTGCATGCTTTGCGAGACCTTCGCTACTAAGCCGGGAGAAAACTTGATCATGGAGATTCCACAGTATTTGAGCTGTGGATGCTGTTGGCGAGTTGGGATTTTCCGTCGGCAAGGGTTTGGCACAAACTAGCCCGACGGTTGGATCTTCCAATCTTGAGATCAGTTGGGAGAAGCACGCTGTATGAGGCATGGTGTCGGCTGAAATGAATATGATTGCGTTGCCTTTTGCGTTTGCCAGTATTTTGTTAACTGCAGAGGCTTTACCGTTCCTTTCCTCTTCCATAATTAGTTTTATTCTGTTGTCTTTTTTTGAGTATTTTCGTACGATGTCAATGGTATTGTCTGTGCAGCCTGAACAAACCGCTAAGATTTCTGAATTGGGTGGGAGGCATTGTTCGTTGAGGACGTTTCTGAGGAGGTGCCCTATGTTATTGCCCTCATTATACGCGCAGATGCCCACAGTAATACTCATGTAAAGTCCTTTGCTTAATATTTCTCAAGTCTTATCATTAAAAGTTTGTTGCTAGCGTTAGCATATATCTCTGGGAATTGTCTTGCCACGAAATCTCATTTTGTCTCATTCAAGTCTATGCAGAAATCTAGAGTTTGTAATCAAATCCCAGACCCAAATTTTAATTACTTCTACCTTTCTTCCGCGTTCTTCTTGAGGAAGGAAAAAAGATACGCTAAAGAAAAGAGCGAGTTTTCCTGCAAAACTTATTATATCCAAGAAGAGAGATTCCTTTTTGGGGCTTATAGATTTGTGGGTTTTTCTTCAAAAGATAACTCGTTTCTGGTTTTTCTCTGGCTTGGGCAAGATTCTCTTTATAGGGTTGACTTCAAGGTTGTTGGTTTTTGTTTCTGCCATTGTTGGGTCAGCTATCATTGGAACGAGACCCGCGTTACCCGGTGAAGGGCTGTGGGATGTAGACTTGCCAGTTGTCAATCTCTTCAGTCGATGGGATGGAGGATTGTACGCGAATATTGCCCTAAATGGTTATCCTGCTGGCAACAACCCTGTCAGTGGGCTGTGGTGTATGTTTCCTCTTTACCCTTTTCTCATGCGCGTTTTTGGCGCATTATTTTACGGGATTTTAACGCCTTTTCAATCTGTTCTATTTTCGGGTTTTCTATTGAGCAACAGCCTGTTCTTCCTCGATTTAGTTCTTTTCTATAAGGTTAGCGAAAAGGTTCTAATGAACCAAAAGCTTGCAACCATCTCAGTTGCCTTTTTCTCTTTTTGGTCTGGGTCTCTGTTTTATTCGTGTATCTATTCTGAAAGCCTGTTTATGGCATTTGCTTTAGGCGCTTTCTATTTTCTGGAGACGGAAAAACTGGTGAAATCATCTGTCTTGGGTACTCTTGCCGGTTCCGTTAGAAGCAATGGTTTCTTGATTTTCGTGCCTTTTCTATATAACGGTTTGCAGAAACGCAACTGGCGTGCAGTCTTCCAACTAATACCCCTTTTCGTTCCATATCTTTTGTTTAACCTTTCCGGTTACTTTTTGACGGGTCTTTTTCCAGTGAGAGAAATTGCCTATGAAGCTTTGTATGGGAAGCCAGTATTTCTTCTTAGTCAACTATTAAATTGGCAATTGGGCTACACGTTGCTCTTTTCGGTCGAAATTCTATTAGTACTTGTACCATTTGTTTGGTTTTTGTTATCTGAAAAATTGGCTATTAGAGATTTCTTTAGAGCATCCAATGCAGAGCGGAAAGACATAAAATATTGGGCGTTTTCCCTTGTTATATTATTGATGATATTGTTTTATTCTTTTTTAGCCAATGTGGATAGATATGCCGTCCCAATATTGCCCCTGTATTGGGTTAATGCCGTTATCTGGGATAGGCATCAGAAACTTGGAAAGATACTCTTATTAATTATGGCGACAATTTTGGCAGTCGGTTCAATTCTTTTTTCTACATGGAGGATTTTCTGGTAAGAGCATTGAATCAGCGCGCGCTAAGTCTTTAAGGAGATGGGAGTTTTGTGGTCGTGGATCCCTTGGTTTTCTTAAGTTTTGAAAGATATTGAGAGCATGAATATCCGACAAAAATAATATATGTTGAAAAGAGTATTACTGATGGAAAAGGTATGTTTGGGTTGATATTTCAGCTTCTTTTTCTGATGGTATGTCTCGCAGTACTGGGGGAACCATTACGAATAGCCTTTTCGCGGTATTCCCCTCTTTTTAGAGATCTCGATTTTCTGCAAATATTAGCCCTTGATGTCTATATGGGCGGTTTCATTTTATATGCCTTAGCGCTGGTTCCGCTTCATCTATTCAATTCCACCGTAATAATGTGTGTTCTGCTGTTTTCATTCTTTTTCCTAGTGCTTTTTTATTCTGTGAAATTAAAAAAGAAGCCACTAAAACTGCCGAATAGAAAAGATGTCTTCTCCCAAGCGGGAGTGATGGCAATTTTCTTAGTTGTCCTTTGGATGGGAATAGTGCCCACTGCTAACTTCATTTTTGGGAATGTTCACGATTCATCGCTTTACGCACTTTTTGCCAAAGTTATAATAGAAAATCAGCAGGTTCCTCTTACCCTCCAACCTTACTCGCCTGAGGGCATAATCTACCCACAAGGTTTCTTTGTTGTAATGGCGTTCGTGCGTTTTTTACCCCTAAGCCTGTCGCTGGCTGAGATACCCCTGCGAATTACGCCGCTATTCCAAGCTTTTGCGGTGATTGGCGCATACTACTTAGGCAAGGTATTGGAGGGAAGGAAACTTGCCATAAGTTTAGCCTTCATTTTTGCTTTTGTAAGTCGCTGGCCAAGACTATTGTTATGGGGTTCAAATGGCTTTGTTTTTGGGTTCCCGCTCTACTTCATCACCATAAGTCTGATTCCTTTCTTGCTGAAAAAACAGGCGTGGAACAAGGCGACAGCTGCCAGTTTGTTAGCAGTAGGTTTATTGTGTGGGTATTTGGCTGCTATTCATCTTACGCTCTATTTAGGGCTCATCTTTTCTGTATTCATAGGCTTTGTCATCAGCCTCTTTCATAAAGATAGGTTTCTTCAGTCCCTCCGGATAGGTTTGCGGCAGTTTTTCGTAGTGCTGACTATTAGTTTGGCCGTTATAGGTGTGTTTGTTTTGAGAGCTGTGATGTGGTATTCATATCCAACCCATAGTTTGGGTGTTCCGAACGACGTTTCAGCACAACCCTACCCTGCATTCTACCCGATAGACTGGTTACTATTTTCGGAGGGAATTAGCCCTTACCCAGTATTAACAGTAGAGACTTTATTCTTAATCGGAGCTAGCGTAGCGGCTTTCATTTACAGTTGGAAAAGATATAATTTACGAGAGCCTTTGATTGCAATCTTGATCTCGACAGCCGGAACCTCTGCATTGTTCTTTCTCGCCTTGTTTCAGTATGCTGTTCCTTCATTTACCATTATCATTGGCGAGCCCGCAAGACCCACAATACTGATATTCGTTTCGTTGTGCTTTCTTATTGGAATCTTTAACACGAGACTTTATCAACGACTCAGAGAGATAGCACACAAAAACCTGTTTTTGCGTTTTACAAAGAAAACCCATCTTCGTTCGGGCGTAGGTGTTGCGGTAATAGCAATTGTAGTTTTCTCCATTTTGTATTCACCATATGCTTACTACGCTTTTGCCTCCGATTGGGCTTACATGACAGGCCAATACAACATGTTCTGTGTTACAACACAGGATGATCTTGAACTAATGCAGTGGATGGGACAGAGCCTCTCTAAAGAAACAACAGTACTAGTAAATCCTTATGATGCTGGCGGCTTCATCCCCGTTATATCCAGCCTCAAAGTGGTTTATCCTTT